>JAFGOU010000126.1 GCA_016926315.1 Chitinispirillaceae bacterium | reverse complement strand
TATTGATTTCGTGACATTGATAAAAGCGGAAGAGGGTTCCGGCGCTCTCTGGCGCCGGCAGGTGCGCTCCATAACGGCGCCGGGGGTAGTGCGTTTTGCCGTCATATCGGGCCGCGGATTCCCTCCGCCTGAAAAGCTGTTTTCAAATGCTTTGCGCGTTGACCTGTTTGATTGTTCCGGAAAACGTATCAGGGGATCGCTTGATAAAAATGGGTACCTGCGCTTTATCCGGGAGAAAAAACATTCCGGTATAGTATACGTTATAAACAGTTGAATTATCAGGAAATCCGGCTTCCGGGCACACTCATGAAAAAAAACAAACAACGGTCACGTTTTGCGCGAAAAGCCTCCGCGCTATCGCAGTATCGAGAATCCGAGACATTGTCTCGGATTTCTCAAACTGGTATTCCAGAGATTATTATTTTGAGGAAACAATAATGAGCAGTTTTGAAGTTTCCGAATCTATCATCAACACTCCTTTTGATAAACCGACGCACTTCTGGTATATCCGCGAAGGATTCCCGCCGGAAAAAAGGGAAGGCCGCAGGCCATCGGTCGTTTATCTGCCGAGCGACACCAACGTAGAGTGGCAGCAATGAGCTTTCTTAACAGTGACTCTCGTTTGGGTCGTTCCGGGGGTGAGGACCGTGGTGGGTTTCTGCATGATGGAAGTATATCATTCAAAATGGTACTATATTTCTATAATGATGCGCATACCGGTACTTTCACCTTTTCCCCTTTGGATGGCCTGGGCGTTGATGGTCGCGCTTCCTCTTCTGTGCGACCTCTGCCGGCTTCCGTCGCTCCACCAAGCGGTGTCGCCGTTCCCCGGAATCGCATGGGCCGGCGAACAGGACCCGTTCGCGGAGTCTCCGGGCCAGGTCAGGGCGGATCTTGACGGCAGCTTCAAAAACGCGGAGATTTCTCTCGCCGAAGAGGACTTCCGCTCCGTCCGCAGGCATCTGTCCCTGATAACCCTCAAAATTGATAAACATAAAAGAGAGCTCTCCCGCGCTGAGAAAAAAAACTATAAAAACCGGCTCACCGCGCTTAAAGGATCGGTAAAGGGCAAAACAGACTCTCTTGTCAATGTCAATATCGCGATCGTGGAAAAGGGCGGCCAGCGGGCGGGATACGATTTCCGCCAGATGCTTGCGGCTCAAAAAGGCCTTTCGGAAACGGACCTGGCCCCGGTCGATCAGGCGATCGTCGAACGCGGCACCTATGAAGGAAACGAAGCCGGGCATGCCGAAACGCAGCCCCCAGCAGTCGAACCATCCACTCCGACGGCCCAGCCCTCCCCGTCGCCTGTTCAAGAGAGCGTTCGCCCGGAGGTTCCGGCTCGCGAACCCGAACCGGTCCCCCTTCACGCCGATTACCCGGTGATTGCACCCGACACTGCGGCAGCGGCGATTATCGGGCGGGATGAGGCCGGACAGGCGGAACGCGAACGAGGGGAACCCCCTGCCGCTACAGCGCCGTTATCCGAACCGGCGGGGTCCGACAAGGAGGAGGAGAAAAACAGGGTCCTGGCGCTTGAACGGGCGGCCAAGGCGCGTTCCCTGCTTGACGCAGGAAAGGTGGAAGAGGCTGCCATCGTTTTCCGCATTTACCAGCAGCAGATCAAGCTCTATGCCGATCCCGCCGGGTACGAAAGCTTGAAGGCCGCCGTCGATGCGGCCTCGATCAAGGACCAGCAGCAGCGGACCAGGGCCGCCCAAAAAGCAAAGTCGATCGAACGCCTTCTCGATCAGAATCGCATTGCCGAGGCGTTTGCCGAAATGAACAAATCACGGGACCTGCTCAAGCAGCATCTGGAAAAGGGAGCATACAAAGCGCTTGAAAAGAGCGTCGGCCAGGCGTATATCGGCTTTATCAGGAAACAGCTTTCGGCAAACGAAACAATGCAGACCCTGCGGGGGATGCTGGCGCAAAAGGACGTTGAAAAGGCAAACGCCGCGTTTGAAGCGCACCGTGCCGAGCTTATTGCGGGACTTTCAAGGGAGGCTTTTGAAGGCCTTCGCAAGGACATCGCCGCCGCCTATAGCGTGATTGTTGACCAGAAAAAACAGAGCGAATATCTCTGCCGAAACATAGCATCTTCCATCAAAGCAGGAAACGGGGCGGCTGCCGGGGAGCTTTTTGACGGGAACAGGCTGCTGCTCGAGCGGCATCTCGACGAGGGCCGGTTTTCCGCGCTGGCGGCGAATGTCGATAAAGCCCGGAGGAATTTTATGCTCCGCCGGGAAAAAGCACGGTCCATGGCGGCCTCGATCGATTCTCTTCTCAAGAACTCGCGCGTTGAAGAGGCGTACGCGCTCTTTGACGATATGAAAAAACGGTTAAAAACCGACCTTGCAGACGACAAGCGGTTCTTTGAGCTGAAGGACCGCCTTTCCGCGGCCCATGCAGATCTTCGCTCAAGGCAGCGGGCCGCTGCCCGCACGTCACAGGAAATCGAGTACCTGATGCGGCTCCGTGAAGGACAAAAAGCATACGACCTCTTCCGCCAGGAAGAACCTTTGTTGCGGCAGTATTGCGCGCGCGATGCTTTCGGCAGTCTCAAGAACGCCGCGGTCAGGGCCAGCGCCGATTATACGCTGCGGCGCGGCGCGGCGCAGATGACCGCGACGTCCATTGCGGCGCTCATGGATCAAAATAAGGTCGAAGAGGCCTACGCCGATTACCGGAAGGTAAAGGACGATTTCGACTTCTACCTTGAGGGAGATCCGTCGATCGAAGCGCTGGGCAAAAGGGTAATCGCGTCCTACAAGGCGTTGCAGGTGCGTAAACAATGGGCGTCCGAGCAGGTGAAACAGATACGCCGGCTCATCGAAAAGCGCAAAGGGAATCACGCCTACGCGCAGTTCAAGAAAATGCGCCCCGAACTCGCGAACTATTGCGATCCCAAAACACTTGACGCGCTGGCAACCGTGACGGACCGCGCGAACAGGGAATTCGAGGAGGCCGCCGGACGTGCCCGGGAGCAGGCCGCCCGCATCCTCGCCCTTCTCGACCGGGACAACGCCGAAGAGGCCTACGACGCATTCAACGCCGCGGGGGCTGACCTGCGCTTTTACCTCGATGCGCCCGAATACGAAAGCCTCGCAAAGCGCGTTGAAGCGTCCAACAGCGCGCTCCAGGGTAAAAAGAAGGATGCGTTGCACATCATCAAAACCATGGACAAGCTCATCAACCGAAACCGGGGCGATTCCGCATACCAGACGTTCAGACAGAACGATTCGTTCCTCGCGGTCTATCTCGGTTCTTCCACCTACAAAAAGGCGGGCGCGCGGGCCGCTGCCGCGAAAACCGACTTTGAAAAAAAATGCGGGTCCGCTCAAACCCTCGAAAAAAAGCTGTACGCCCAGATAAACCGGGACCGTGTCCTTGACGCATATGAAACGTTCCGCAAACGGCGCGACTATCTGGAGACCTATCTCGACAGGTCCCGTTTCGTGCGGCTCAAGACCGCCGTCACCGTGTCATACGATGCGTTCATGGCGGAGCGGAAAAAAGCCCGGGCTCTTGTCACCGCGCTCATGCGGATGATACGGAAGCGACAGGCCGTTGAAGCGAAGGCGGAATTCAACAGGTGCGAACAAACGCTGGCCCGCTATCTGCCCTCCGATGAGTACCGGGAGATCGTTGCCAATGTCTCGAAGGGATACAACAGCACGCTGCGTGGAAGAGAGGAAGCGGAGGAAGCGACTGACGCGATCCGCCAGTTGCTTGAAAAGGACGAAATAGCCTACGCGTATGCGACCTTCAGGGAAATGCGGCCAACCCTCGAGCAGTTCACCTCTCACGACCGTTTCACCGCACTGGAAACCGAAGTGAGCTATGCGTGGGGCGAGCGGGAGAAAAAAGTCAAGCACGCCAGGGAGTATGCGAAGGAGTTGAAACAGCTCGTTTCCAAAAAACGAACGTCGGACGCCTACAAGCGCTTCCGTCAACATCGTCAGGCGCTTGCAAAATACCTTGACTCGCAGTCGTTCTCCGACCTCGAGTCCATGATCGTTGATGCCTACAAAAAAAGATCATGAGAACGATGGGGGTCTTTTTCTGACAAAGAGAGCGCCTCATCAGCCGGCGGAGCCGGAAAAAATGTTACCGTATGGCTCCGGGGCATTCAGACAAAGGGCCTAATCATTCCAGGCCGGCTCGGTACAGTTCCTTCCCCTGTTTTTTGCCCGATACAGCGCGTCGTCGACCCGTTTGATAAAACGAGCGGCGTTTTCATTTTTATTCAGCTGTCCGACGCCAAGCGATACGGTCACGCACGGCAGGGTGGTGCCCTCGATCGAGAGAAGCGGCATGAGGGATATTTTCTGACGCAGCCGCTCTGCGGCAACAAATCCGCCGGCCAGGTCGGTTTCAAGGCAGATAACGGTGAACTCTTCGCCGCCGTACCGCACGCCGAAATCCGAGGGTCGCAGCTGTGTATTCATGGCATGACCCACCGCGGTCAGCACGCTGTCGCCGGCAGCATGCCCATAGGTATCGTTGAATTTTTTAAAGTGGTCGACATCGAACATGACGAGCGAGAGGGGGCGGTCCGACCGCTGGTGCCGCTCGACGAACCGCTGGACATTGTCGTCAAGCCATCGCCTGTTGCGCAGACCGGTCAAGCTGTCAACATTCGCGTCGTGCTCCAGGAGTTCGCGCAAACGAATGTTTTCGGTAATGGTAAAGTTGCTGGTGCGCAGTCGCTGGGTCAGGAGGAGGAACATGTTTTTGGAAAACTGGTGTGAAACGGCAATGAGACGCCAGAAGGTTTCCTCGTCGATTGAAAGCGTCCGGCTGGGCGTCTCTGCCACGACGTCGGCCGAGGTCGGGCGGTGGTCAATGACCGACAATTCGCCGACGGCCTGGCCGGATTCTATGAACGCGACGGGGTTTCCATGCGGTGAATCAAGGTTGACGGTCAACCGGCCGCTCAGGACGAGGTACAGGGTCGTATTGGCCTGGTCCTTGCGAATGAGCACCTCTCCCTTTTTCAGCCGCCTGGTGGGCAGATCCTTGATCAACCCCCACACCTCCTCATGATTGACATTATAGAGAAGAGGATGAAGGTTGGCCAGGGCGTGCGGAGACAGCGCTTTTCTGGCAGGAACGGCCGCGGAAACGGCCTTTTTTTTCCGTTTGGATAGCGGCGGTTTTTTCCCCATGTTCGTTTCCCCGGAAATGGTCGACGTGTTTTCAGTATATCATGATGAGATCAAATGGGGTATAAAATTGGTCTTAAATGGTGCCGGGTACCGTATCAACGGGGGGATAATGATAATCCGGAGCGCGGGCGGTTTCCGGTATCCTCCGCCCCCCTCTCGTTGCGATAGAACAGCGGCGTCCGCGACTTCACCAATGATTAAAAATTGACACTTCCCGTCCATCAGAGTATACTCACCATATACCGTGCCTGCACCTGCCTTCGAACCGCGGCAGGGAGGAGAGGGTCATGCGGGCATGAGGCGTGTGAGCGGACAACGAAGCCTGAGCAACAAGGCGGCGTTCGGCCACTGCCGGGCCGGGAAACCGCTCATCCGCTTTCTGTTTATGACGGAACCGTAACCCATGCAACCGCCATCAAATCATTCATTGGAAGAGACCAGGCCCGCCCTGGTTCCTGGAACGCAATTTATTCCCTTCAGCCAGCATGTCACCTTTCTGAAAAACGCGACGCTCGGCAGATTCCTCAAGCTCACGTCTGCGGAGGCGGTCCGGGCGCGGGAATTCGACGGGACCCGCACCTTTTCCGACATCCTGCATAAGCACATCAGTACCGACGGAGCAAACAAGCTTTTAAATGTTGCCGAGCTGCTGTTATTCATGAAAAACCGAGGGTTTATCGCTCCGGAATCACCTGCCGGGGAGAATGCCTCGGCCCGTAACGAAGGGGTTCAACCTCCTGCGGAATCCCAGGGGACAGGCATCCGGGAGCTGTATCGCCTGCCGTGGAAATTCGGCAACACCGTTCTTCAAAAAATGGCAGGATATGCCGGATCGACAACCGGCCTGCTGTTTCTTGCCATGCTGCCGATGCTCTGCATCGCCATTTCGCCCGATTACCGGGCCCTGTTTTTTGATTTCGGCGGCATTCCGCCGGACAACCTCTCCGCCGCGGGGGCGCTTCTTCATTACGCCACGGTCTTCGTATTCACCTGGCTGTTTGTGGGATTTCTTCTTTCCCTGAAAAACATTCTCAGTGCCTACGTTCTTGCCGACAGCGGGCTGCAGCCGATGCGGCCCCGCATCGTCATGGTGTGGGGATTCATATACCTCGATTGCGTGATAACCGATATCGTCTCCCTTGGGCCGGTTGCCACCTTGCGGCTCTATGTGTTACGGCTGCTGGTTCCCCTTCTCATGCTCCATGTAATCACCGCATTCGGGCCTCTGGTTCCGGGAATGGTGGCGTTAACGACCTTTAAAAAGGTCTGTCTCCTGGTTACCGCGTTCTCGGTGATGCCCCTGGTAAAAACCGACCTGAACAACCTGCTGTATCTTTTAACCAGCAGTACCAGGGATTTTAAACAAAGCCTTGCCTATCTGGGAAAGAAATACTTTTCGCGCGCCTCGCATTTCTCCATAAAACCGGGCACGGGAAACGATTACTGCTACATCATCAGCGTGCTCTCGATCGTATGGCTGGCGATTATCGTCAAGGTTCTATGGAACACCTTTAACGCGTGTTTTTACTATGTTGCCGACGGTTTCCGCAACGGGTTCTCCATCGAGAACGCGTACCTTCCGCTTCAGACCCTCGCCATGCTGGTTCCGTTCATCGTCCTTGTCGGAATGGCTTTTTTCGTCGGCGCGTCAAACGTCCATCATGCCTTGCGTTCCCCGTTGTACCGCCTGCAGACGCTCTCCGATAAGATGAAGCGGCAGGAAAAGCCCCGACCGGAAGTAGTTGACTCGTTTGTCAGGCAGCTGCCGCTTTTTTCGACGCTCACCGGCGAGCAGCGGGCCAGCCTGTGCGCGGCCTTCAGCATGGTTTCCTGCAGGGCCGGCCGCGTCGTCGTGTTGCAGGGCGCTCCCGGAGATTCTTTTTTCATTATTGTTTCGGGCAGGATGCGGGTCGTCATCGAGGATGATTTCGGCGTGGAGCGGACGGTCGCTGTTCTGAGCGTGGGCGATTGTTTCGGAGAAATCGCTCTGCTGGAAAATATTCCGCGTACCGCCACGGTCACGGCCATAACCTCCGCGTCGCTTCTTAAACTGGAAAAACGTCATTTTGAACAATTTCTCGCTCATCTGCCGATAGAAAGAACGCGGATCACCGATCAGATACGGCACGGCAAACTGCTCATGTCAATTCCGCTTTTCTCCTACCTCTCGCCGGAACAGTTCTCCTATCTTATCACCCGGTCTTCGGTGGAACGGTTCGCCGGCGGCGAGGTCATCTTCAAACAGGGTGATGAAGGCGATAAAATGTATATCGTCAAAGACGGGCAGGTTTCAATACGACGCGAGGAAAGCGGCACGATCATACTGGAAAAAACGCTCTCCACCGGGTCGGTTTTCGGAGAAATTGCGCTCGTAAAACACGTCGCCCGCACGGCGCAGGCAACGGCGGAGTCCGACGTCGAGCTTCTCTCGGTGGAAAAAGAAACCTTCTACCGGCTTATCAGCAAAAGCCTGTTAACCGGAGCTGAAATCGACCGCCTGGCCGACCGGCGCATTGCGGAGATCGGTGCGCTTGCAGCACAAAAGGCGTGATTCGGACCTGCACACGCTGACGGGTACTGCCGGTGTTATCACTCTCTACAGCAGGTTCTCTTCCCGCCAGTTGGTATTCAGTATAAACAGGTCACCCGACGAGGATGACGCCCGCAGCGATGGAACACCCGGTGATTTCAACCCCGCCTTGAAACGCGTGTCGTAAAAAAAGCGGAAGGCGTCGCTTCCCGGACCCCCCTGGGCGTTGTGGGATTCCTCGTATACGTCGACCGCCCTGGTGCCGAGCGCGCGGAGCCGGTAGTTATACTGGTTGACATTCGTCGATTCCCAGCGGATGCCGTGGTCCTGGCCAGCGGCGATGAGCTGGGCCGTGACATACATGGTCGGCAGGTTTTGACCCTGGGCGCTGATGGCGGAAAGTGATGCGACGCCGCCCTGGAGAGAAAACTGGTGCTTGTTGAGGCCGAAACTGATGTCCCCGCCCGCAACCAGGGCCAGCACATCGTTGTTCAGCGGCGTCAGGCCGCCCAGGCCGTAATTGTCGGTATTGGAATAGGCGTCCATATCATTGACATCAGGCTGATACCCGTGATACATGATGTCGCCTGCCGGGTAGATATTTCTGCCTGCATCGGTAATCACCGTGGTCTGTCCCTTGACCGTGCCAAGCACGAATACATCGTTGGGAACGCGGATCACCTCGTTTCCGTTGTTGAACGAGAGCGAGAGCTGCTGTCCGGCAGCATCGTAATAATAATAGGTCGCCTGCCCGGTGGTGCCGTTCAGCACGTCAAAATGGAGAATCGCGCGGTTATTGGCGCTCTGATTCTGCGGAAGCGTACGAGTCTGCCCGGTGACAGGCGGCATGAACAGGCTGTCCTTGCTGTGCTGAAAGGGCGAATACATGCCATTATGCAGAAACAGAGGGTCGAGTTTCGACCACTGTCCGGCCTGCGCATCGTGATGCCAGATGCCGAAATCATAATTATTCCCGGAGAGGCTGCTCGTACCGTAGTTTCCCCAGTGACCGCCATTGGCAAACGGTACCTGATCGGTACGGTTGTGGACGGTCACCTTCCCATTGACGAATTTAACATTCACCTCGCCGCCGCTCACGCTGGATATGCGAATCGGAGAATTCGAGTGCACTGGCCCGTCAAACCACTCGTTGTTGAGACCGCCGCCGCCCACGCCGCCGACCTGCGACAGGTCGTTGATGAAGACACCCGGATCACTCCAGTCTGCCGGCGTAACGGTCCAGCTCAAGGCCTTGGAATACCGGAGCTCGCCGCCTGATGCGATCGATTGTATGAGCAGGTCGCCGTTGGGTTCTTTCGTTATCGTAACGGTCACGCTCAGGCTGTTTACGGTTCCCTGATACACCGGTCCCGAATAGCCGGTCTGGTGGTACTGGTTCCAGTTGGCCTGGTCGCGAAGCCACCTGGTTCCTATCAGCAACCCCGACTCTGCCGCGAGGAATGCCCTGTCGTCATTGAGCTCGGCTATTTCAAGGTTGATGACATTCCGGGCAAGGCCCATGAATCCTCCGATGGCGAGGATGATGAGAACGGAAAACGCGATGATCGGGGCCAGTACCGCACCCTTCTCAGACCTGAAAAACGGAACGGCGACGTTCAGTTCCGGCATACAAATACCGCCTTGCGAAGCGACAGGGTATATACCTTGTTTCGCTCGGTTTTACAAATCGACAGATGGAGCGTTATTGATTTCCGCTGCGGGCTGACGATAAAAAAGCTGTTGTCGCCGGCGATATTCACGACGCTGCCCCCTGCGGAATACTGTTTTTGCTGCAACCCTTCGTACAGAAACCCGTTGCGCAGGGAATACTGGGCGAACACCTGGCCCGACAGGTCGAAAAGCCGGATGGAGGTCACCGAGTCGAAACCGGCGCCATGGGCGGCCGGCGTCTCCCCTTCCGCACCGGCAAATGACGCGCGGCGGACAGCGGCAGCGATTTGCGAAGCGACATTGTCGTACTGCTGCTGCATCATGAAGCGCGAGAGGGAGGTGCTGGATTCATTGGTATAGACAAACGCCACCGTATAAATGACAAAGGCGATGATCAGGGAAAGTATCAACGTCACTATGGACTCGACAAGCGTGACCCCGGTATCGTTCCTGAGCGGATTCATCGCTGTGCCTGCGCCACTATTTTCGTCAGCCGTATCGAATCGACCGTCTGAGGATCGGTATTCCATTTACAGGTCAGCGTAACCTGCCGCGCGGGGACCGCGCAGCCATTGTCGGTGGCGGGACTGACGTCCTCCACCGTCGTCGTCAGCTCTCCCTGGAGCAGGGATCCGTCACGCTCGTCAATGACCACCGTTTCGGTCCGCGCGGTAGTGGGCACGATGGATTGATAGTTTCGAAAATCATACTGTTCCTCAAAGAGCGACTTGATAAGTGCCCGCGCCTGGCGCCGCTCATTATCGGTTACCTGAAGCCTGACGCCGGTACTGACGGCCGACACGACCGCCGCGACGGAAAGGGCGACGAACACGGCGGAAACCATCACCTCGACCAGTGAAAAACCGTGCGCGTTGCCGCCTTTGCCGGAAAGCGGTTGCACTGTTTTTATGATAGCCCCAAGCGCTGTTTTCATGGTTTTTTTCTCAAGGGTAACAATATCCTATACATTATACCCTTAATCAACAATCGAGTCCACGGTATTTTCAACGTATTTTTTATCAATGCGTTACCTCCAAACAGCGGCCCGGCACACCCATCGGAATCATGCATTTTCCGCGGGAACTGAATAGCGGGGGATTTCGCTCCGCAGTGAAAACACGCCGGAAGATAACGTATTTTCTCTTTATGAAAAAAACAACCGCAGCAAACGTCATTCTCCTGGCAGCCGCTGGAGCGATGGTACTCCTGTGCCTGTGCGGCAAGCGCACGCAAGAAGGCGCCCTTGCCCGCATCGGCGCCTCCGCCATTTCGCAAAACGACGTGAATGCCTTCGGCGTGGTCACCAGATTCCTTTCCGGCTTTCACGACGAATCCGGACTCCATGGCCGGAATCCGGTGGACGCGCTCATTCTGGTACAATCGATTTTCCAGCACGTAGGCCGCACCGGGGAAACCCGGGAGTTCGAAAAAAGCAGGGAGTTGCAATGGCGCAAGGCCTCCTTTATCAGTCACCTTTACAGTCGCGAGGCCCTCCAGAAAAATCTCGGCCAGAGCGAGGAGGCGATAAGGAGCTATTACCACGCCCATGAAAACGACTTCGTAAAAACCGAACGCCATGACTCAATGGGGGTCCTCTGTACCACCCGCACCATTCCCCCATTCGACTCGGTCCATGCCCTGGCCGCGGAAAAATTGTTTTTCAGCACCTACCAACCCGATTCTGGCTCGCCAAGTCTTTATCATCGCAAGACCTTCCGTCATTTCCGGGAGAGAGGGTATCGCGAGCACTTTTTAAAAAAATTCTATGCCGATAAATTCGGCGCTCCCCTGCCGGATTCGGTTGAAACGCTGGTAGGACCTGACGGCATTCTTGACAGCGCCGATATCGCTCTTTTTCGCTCCTGGTTCCGCGACGGATCGTTTTCATGGCTCGACACCAATCCCCAGGCGCTCATCACCATGGGCATCCGGTTCCGTCTCTTTGCTGAAAAGGCCGAAAAAAGCGGTTTTCTGGGCAGAGATGACGTGTGCCTGCTCCTCTCCTGGGCATGGCGGCTCGAAGTTGCCCGGCGGCATATCATCACGGCACTCATTCCCGTTGCCCGGCAACAGGCGCGGCTCGACACCTCCATGGTGCGGTTCTCGTATTGGGACGAACGGGGAAATCCCGGAGAACCGGTCGATTCGCAGCAGTTTGCCGGCCATCGCTCCCGTCTTGACAGCGAGAGCGTTTTCATTGCGCTCGACAGCCTGCTCTATGGCTTCAGGAGCCGGGCCGGGGTTGTTTTCCTTCAAAGCGAATGGATGGATAAAAAAACCCTTCCCCCGGCGGTTTTTTTACGTAAGGCCGATTCTCTGCGGGACGCGGGAAACCCATTGTTTGCAGAAGAGTTCTATGGCATACTCATTAATGAATATCCCGGTACGCCACAGGGAATGGTGGCACTGGTAGAGCAAGCAAAACTGCAGACCGAAGATAAAAAATATGCCGCGGCCATCCGGAATTACCGCAGATTCCTTCTGTTCGGAAACAGGGAGAAGAATAATTCGGCAATAATGTTTACCATTGGTTATATTTATGACCAGTATTTGAACCAGCCGGAAATGGCTGAGATCCATTTTCGCTGGGTGCTCAAGCATGCTCCGGAAAGCGGCGTTGCCGGTGATGCAGAGGTTATGCTGCAGCATCTCGGGGAGCCGATGCCGGGCGTTGACGAACTCAGGGCAGAGGCGGTTCGGCAGGGCAGGTAAATTCCGACACCGCAAACGCGTTACAACGGGGTTGTAATGGGGACGCAAAGGCGCATGTATCGCGGTGCACGAAAAAGCGTGACATCTGTTGTTTACGCCATGACGGCGGGGTGGTTGTGTTTTTGGGGCTGTGCCATGGAGCCTCCGCCGCCTGACCTGCCATCGGCCGGCATGAACAGCATACGGATCGAAGTTGATTGGCCGGCATTCGCGTCCATTGTCGAAGACTACAATGCCGACGTTTCCATCCCGTGCACCGCATCGCTGTTCATTGGCGACGAACGACACCGGCTCGGCGCCTCGCTGCGCATCCATGGCAACACCTCGCGCGCCTATCCGAAAAAGTCTTTCAGGATCAAATTCCGGGGCCAGCTCCTTTCGAGCGGCGCGCTTTTCGAAGGCTGCTACCCGAAACCGCTTTCCGCGCAACCCTATGAAACACTTTTTCTTAACGCGAATGCCATAGACGGATCATGCCTCAGGAATGCGCTTTCGTTCCACCTGGCACGCCGGTTGGACGTGCCGGCGCCGCGCACCGATTTTGCCGAACTCTTCATTAACGGCCTATATTACGGCCTGTACGGCATCATCGAAAGGGTCGACGAACTGATGGTCTCCCGTATCCTCGGCCATTCATCCTATGACCAGCTCAAGGCGGAGACCCACAACGCCAACCTGATGCCGGAAAATCACTACTACGGAAGGCAGGAATCTCCCGAGGATTTTCCGGGCGACTCACTCGTACCCCCGGAACTCGGGTTTCAGCTCCAGAATGGAAACGTCGATGCGCTGCGCGAGGTTGAGTATTGGATACAAAGCGGTACCGCGACGCTTGACAGCATCGAACGACGCCTGCCGGAGTCCATGCTCTACGGTTATTTCTTCTGCAACCTTTTTATCAACAACACCGACGGGGTCGATAAAAACTATTACTTTATCAATGATAACATTCACGAGCGGCTGTATTTTATTCCCTGGGACTATGATGCGACCTTCGGCAGAAGTTGGAACGGCCATCCCGAGAATCCCATGGGCGCCGAGGCGCTGGCATCACTAAACGGACTCTACCGGTACCTTGCGTACAACACCGCTTGGTTCGATTCGCTTGCGCTCCGGTATGCCGGGCGGTTCAGGACCGTCGTTTCCGGCCCCCTGCTGACCGGGTTCATCGACGATTTCGAATACCGTCTTGCAGACGCCGCGCACCGTGACATGGAACGGTGGGACGCCAGGCTTTCCGAATGTTTTGATGAATTCGGTTGCTTCAACTGGACCGTTTTTGCGCCGAACCCTCAGGACCGGTGGCGATTGGCGATCGAAGAGATCCGGACCTTTATTGTTAAGCGCACGGCGGCCATGGACAGCGAACTGGGGTACGATCAGGGAAGGCCGACCACCGCGAGAATCGAGTCGCGGTGAGCGTTGATAAACGCGAACCGCTCGGCAATGAGCGTTTTCAGTTCCTGCGCGGCGGAGCGCTCG
>JAFGOU010000125.1 GCA_016926315.1 Chitinispirillaceae bacterium | reverse complement strand
GGGAACAGGATCCTTCAGCAGGCGGTTCGCCGGATCTCCGCCGATGTGCAGTCGGGGGTTACCCTGGCCGAAGCACTCTCCCGTCATCCCGGGATTTTCAATCGTCTCTACTGCTCGATGGTAAAAGCGGGAGAGGCCGCGGGTATTCTTTCAAGCGTGCTCCTGCGCCTGGCCGATTACCAGGAAAAAGCGGTTGCCGTCCGGCAGCGGGTAAAAAGCGCGTTTGCCTATCCGGCGCTTGTCGCCGTGGTGGCAGTCGGCGCAATGGTGGCGCTCATGGCCTTTGTGGTGCCCACCTTTTCCTCCATGCTTGCCGAGCTC
This sequence comes from Chitinispirillaceae bacterium, assembly GCA_016926315.1. The sequence continues at coordinate 7,093 of JAFGOU010000125.1, read as the reverse complement.
GGCGCCGAACTTCCACTCTCCACCCGTATTGTCATCAGTGCCAGTGAGGTCCTGAAAACCTGGCTTTTACCCGCGGTTATCCTTTTGACCGCACTGATCGCCGGATCGTTCTACCTGTACCGGAACAACTCCCGCGTCCGGTTTGGTGTCGATGCGGCAGCGCTCAAACTGCCGCTCTTCGGCGAGCTGCAGAAAAAGAGCGCGGTAGCCCGTTTCAGCCGTACGTTCGGCGCGCTGCTCAACGGCGGCGTTCCCATCGCGGATGCGCTGGAGATCACGTCGGCGACGGCAGGCAACAGCGTGCTCGAAAAGGGGTATCTTAAAACACTCGACGCCATCCGCAGCGGACGGCCTCTTGCCGAACCCCTCAAGGAGACCGGCGTATTTCCGCCCATGGTGGTTCAAATGGTCGGTGTGGGGGAAAAAAGCGGGACCCTTCCGGAAATGCTTGCCAAAGTGGCCGACTACTACGATACCGAAGTCGATACTTCGATCACCACGCTTACCTCGATATTGGAGCCGGCGATCATCGTGGTGATGGGTATTTTTATCGCCGGCGTGCTGATTTCGATGTACCTGCCGATGTTCGAGATGGTGGGGTCGATAGCGTAGGCCTCTGATACGAGGCAGTGAGTTCCGAGGTTACTTTCAGCCTTTTGCTTCGTGAGCTGTGCTTGAGTCTCCGAAGCGCTTTTTCCTTGATTTGCCGGACGCGTTCGCGGGTAATGTTGAATCGTTTCCCGATCTCCTCCAGCGTCAGCGCCATTTCCTTGCCGATTCCAAAGTATAACTTGACCACCTCTTTTTCCCGCTCGGTCAGTGTTGAAAGCACCTGTTCGATTTCCGCAAGCAGGGAAATATGACCGACCTCATCGTCGGGCCGTTCGAGTTTTTCATCATGGAGCATGTCGATCAGCCGGGAATCGGTGCCTTGCTGCATCGGCGCATCGAGTGACAGGTGGGTGTTGCCGATTTTCATCGTCTCCCGGACGTCGTTTTCATCGAGGCTGAGCTCGCGGGCGATCTCTTCGGCATTAGGCGCCCTACGGTATTTCTGTTCCAGCCTGTTCTGCGCCCTGCCGATTTTGTGTATGGCGCCAACGCGGTTAAGCGGCAGCCTGATTATACGCGATTGCTCGGCGAGAGATTGCAGGATCGCCTGGCGTATCCACCATACGGCGTAGGAGATGAATTTGAAATTTTTCTTTTCGTCAAATCGTTTCGCGGCCCTGATGAGTCCCAGGTTCCCTTCGTTGATCAGGTCGCTCAGCGGAAGTCCCTGGTTTTGATAATTGCGGCTGACGCTTACGACGAAACGGAGGTTTGCCTTTACCAGCTGATCGAGCGCCAGTCGTTCGTTTCGGCGTATCCGCACGGCGAGATCGGCCTCCTCTTTAAGCGATAACGGTTTATTCCTGCTTATTTCTTTGAAATAGAGCGCAAGGCAGCTCTCCTCGGAAATATATCGATTGGTATCGGAAGAAATGCGGGCCATAATCCTCTTTGTGACAGGGTGAAAAACCATTCAACTGAAGACGGTACATCGCGGGCTGTTTCACTATCATTCAAACCCAGCGGAACTGGATAAGAGTCGGTAGCTCGCAAAATCTACGCTTCCGGCATATCTTTTCCTCACACAGACTCCAAGGGTCGCCTCAGACACCTGTTCCCTTATATACGTGATGGCAACTGATAATACAATGAAAGGCGTTTTTTACCCCGGCGTCCAGGCGACGGAATGGCATCAGTTTTTGCCACCCAACCCCACAAGGGGAATGGCACCGTTTCCCGTGACCTGGGGGAGAATGCCGTTCCATTTTTCTATTGCTTTGAGATTGGCCTCGATCCGTCTCAGTTCGATCAGGTCGCTTGAAATGTTTGCCCGCTGCAGCCGGAGCGCTTCCGCTTCAGCCTGCGCCGCGGTGATTTTTTGTTCCGCTTCAACCTTGATCCTGTCGAGGTCCCTTTTTGCCTTTAGTGCCAGCTGCTCGGCCGTCTGCTTTGATTCGATCGCCTCGGTGAATACGCGGGAAAAGCTGAATGCAACTATGGAAAAGGCGTCAACGGTGATATTGTTTCCTTTCAGCCTGTTGGTAAGGGCGGTTTTCATCTCTTCGCTGACAAGGGGGCGTTTCGTAATGAGTTCTTCGGCTGTATAGCGCGCCGTGACGGCCTTGACCACCTCAAGAATTGCCGGATCGATGATGCGCTCCTTGAATTCAACACCGATGCTCTGGTATACCACATTTGCCTTGTCAGGGAGAACATGGTAATTAAGGGCGAGGGTCGAGGTGACATCCTGAAGGTCGGAGGAGGCAGCCACGGTTTCGGTCGTCGCCTTCTGGATCTGGACATTCACCAGGGCGACTTTCTGCATGATGGGGACGAGAATATGCAACCCCTCGTCCAATACCTTTTCCTGAACTGCGCCGAAGTTGAGCACTACACCCCGCTGGCCGGCGCCGACCTGAACCCAGGGATGAAAGATCAATAACAGGACAACCACAACCGCAAGGGCGATTACCAGGGGAGGTATTTTCTTTATTGAACGCGTCACGTCTCTCAGATCTTCTTCATTCATCAGAGGGGGTCCTTTCAGGTGCTTGGTTTCGGCTCTATCGGCAAAATACTTCATATCCATGGTTTTTCAAACGATTTCCGTAGTATCGACCGGATAAAAATACGAAAGGGTACCTCTGCGGTGTTCGGAACGGTTTTGATATCATAGACAACGGTTTGGGAAGAATAGTATATTAAACCTTCATTTAACCCGCATTATTCATGAATTTTTTGGAGAGCTGAAAAAACCCCATGAAACAAATACAATTTCATCGCGGAGACGCAGCGTGCGCTGAGAAAAAAGGGGGGATGACCAAAATCAAAACAACGCATTTCCTCCGCGTATTTCGGCAGGCTCAATACAGGCCTCTGCGGCGAAGGCCGGCCGGAATGACGAATGTTAAAATTCAGGGGTTTTCGAACGGGCACTAAATAAAACATCTTTACTATTTATCAGCGTAAGGGAATCGATTTCCTGCGATCAAGGGGTTTTCCAAAATGCACGAAGCATTGAAAGAGGAATCATACAGGGCCAATATTCTCCTGCCCAAATTCGGCATCGTCAACCTTACCTTCGGCAATGTAAGCGTCGGTGACCGGAAGAACGGCTTGGTTGCCATAAAGCCCAGCGGCGTATCCTACGCGGAACTCCAGCCGAAACATATCGTTCTGGTCGATATGGACGGAAAAAAGATCGAGGGAGACCTTAACCCATCCTCCGATACTCCGACGCACTGCTGCCTCTACCGCCATTTTCCAGAAATCGTTTCGGTGGTGCATACGCACTCCAAATTCGCCACGGGTTTTGCGCAGGCCGGCATGCCCATACCGTGTCTCGGCACCACCCATGCGGATTACTTCTGCGGAGAGATTCCGGTTACCCGGAAAATGAAGCCCAAAGAGATCGGCGGCGCCTACGAGCTTGAAACCGGCAACGTAATCGTGGAACGTTTCAGAAACCTGCGCTATCAGGATGTTCCGGCGGTCCTCGTCCACAGTCACGGCCCGTTTGCCTGGGGGCCGGGCGGCGAGAAAGCGGTTGAAAACGCCTTTGCCATGGAATTGGTCGCAGAAATGGCCTATTATGCGTTGACACTCAAGAGCGAGCCGCCCTATATCCAGCGGGAGCTTCTTGAAAAACATTTTTACCGCAAGCACGGGAAAAACGCCTACTACGGACAGAAAACGAAAGAATAACCATAAACGAGGAGGAACACGTGGCAGAACATTTTACCATCGGCGTTGATTACGGCACCAATTCGGTCCGCGCGATCGTCGTAAGCACCCAGAACGGCAAAGAGGCCGGATCGTACGTTTTCCCCTATCCCTCCGGGCATCAGGGGATTCTTCTTGATAAAAACGACCACAACCTTGCCCGCCAGAACCCCGCTGATTATATCAAGGGTGTTGAAATATCGGTTACCCAGGCTCTCAAACAGGCGAAAAAACACAAAGGGTTCACTCCCGATAACGTAATCGGCATCGGCGTCGATACCACCGGTTCCACTCCCATTCCCGTCGACCGGAACAATGTACCGCTCGCTCTCCAGGCCCAGTGGAAGAAAAACCTCGCCGCGCACGCCTGGCTCTGGAAAGACCACACCTCTGCCGAAGAGGCGGCGAAAATCACTGAAATAGCTCAGAAGAACGCGCCGAAATACGTCGAACGGTACGGCGGAACCTACTCATCGGAGTGGTTCTGGGCAAAAGTTTGGCACTGCCTTAATGCCGCGCCAAAGGTGTTCGACGCCGCCTACTCATGGGTGGAACTCGCGGATTTTGTCCCTGCCATTCTTGCCGGAGTCAAGGACCCGTCTGCGATCATGCGCGGCGTATGCGCCGCCGGCCATAAGGCGATATTTTCCCATGATTGGGGCGGATTGCCGGACAAAGAGTTCCTGAGCATGCTCGATCCCAAACTCGCCTCGCTTCGCGACCGCCTTTTTTCCACCGCGTACGACGCCAAAACCCCTGCCGGAACGCTCTGCCCTGAATGGGCTTCGAAACTTGGACTCAAGGCCGGTATTCCCATCGCCATCGGCGCGTTCGACGCGCACTTCGGCGCCATCGGGGCAGGAGTGGCCGAGGGGACGCTGGTCAAGATCATCGGCACCTCCACCTGCGACTGCACGGTCGTGTCCCAGGATAATAAAAGAGGGGAGATTCCGGGTATCTGCGGAACGGTACTCGGTTCCATCCTTCCCGATTACTACGGCGTTGAAGCCGGGCAATCAGCGGTCGGTGATATCTTTAAATGGTTCGTGGAGGTGGTATGCGGCAACAGCGGATCCCTGCACGCCACTTTTACCAGACAGGCGGAAAAACTGCTTCCTGGACAGAGCGGGCTCATTGCGCTTGACTGGAACAACGGCAACCGCACCATTCTGGTCGATCCCAGGCTTACCGGTCTTCTCGTAGGCCAGACGCTTTACAGCACGCCTGCCGAAATCTACCGCGCCCTTATCGAAGGCACCGCGTATGGCGCACGGGCGATCATCGAACGGATCAAGGATTACGGGGTACCGGTCAACCGCATCGTCTGCTGCGGCGGCATTGCCGAAAAGAACCCCATGCTTATGCAGATTTACGCCGACGTGACCGGTTGCACCATGCTCATTTCAGGCTCCTCCCAGACCTGTGCGCTCGGTTCCTGTGTCGCGGCCGCCGTTGTGGCGGGCAAGAAAAACGGCGGATACGACTCCTTTGCGCTCGCGCAGAAGAAAATGACCTCGCTCAAGCCGGTCAAATACACCCCGAACGCGAAGGCCAAGAAGGTGTACGACGAGCTCTACTCCATTTATCGCCTCCTGCACGACGGATTCGGCGGCGTCAACCGCTCCATCGACGTCTCACGGATCATGAAGGATCTGATAGCGATAAGGGAAAAAAACACGCCGGTTTCGAAGTAAAGGCGCGGCTGCCGATTGATGTACACGAAAGCCCCTTGTAAAAGGGGCTTTCTGTTAGGGGCGCCTGCAGCTCTCGCATTTTATTATTTTTTCCGGGAAATCCGAGTCAGGGGGAAGAAACAATGCCAGGCAAAAAAGTCACTTCAATTATCCTTGCCGGGGGGCAGGGGAGCCGTCTGCATCCACTCACACAATCCCGTTCCAAGCCTGCGGTACCGATCGGCGGAAAGTTCCGTCTCATCGACATTCCGATAAGCAACTGCCTTCATCACGGCATTCGTTCGATCTGGATCCTTACGCAGTTCGCCTCCGAATCGCTTCACCGCCACATATTCCAGTCGTACCGTCTCGACTCGTTCTCCGGCGGGTTTGTATCGGTGCTGGCCGCTTCGCAAACCACCGACAACAAAGGCTGGTACCAGGGTACGGCCGACGCGGTGCGTAAAAACCTTGCCAATTTCCGGCAGGCCGGCGACGCGGTACTGCTCCTCTCCGGCGATCATCTTTACCGCATGGATTTCACCGATATCATCGAGTTCCACAATGCGAACAACGCCGACATCACCCTGAGCGTCATTCCGGTGCCGCGTCATCGGGTCCCCGAATTCGGCGTGCTTAAAATGGACACCGATTACCGGGTACGTGATTTCGTCGAGAAGCCGAAAGACGATGCGATCGTCGAATCCTATGCGCTCCCCAGGGAAATCCGCAAGCATCGGGAAGGGGAAGAGGCGACCCACATGGCCTCCATGGGCATCTATCTCTTCAATAAAAAGGTGCTGTTTGACGTGCTTTCCGAATACGATTACGACGATTTCGGAAAGCAGATCATTCCGGCCGCCATCACCAAATACCGCGTGTTCGGCTATCCTTTCGAGGGGTACTGGGAAGATATCGGGACTATCAAGTCGTTTTTTAATGCCCACATGGCAATGACGGTCCGAAACCCGGGATTCAACTTTTATGACCAGAAAAAACCGATATTTTCAAACCGGCGCTACCTGCCGGCGGCAAAGATCAGCGGGTCGAATATCGATTCGTCGATAATCTGCGAAGGGTGCATGATCGAAAACGCAAAGATCACCGACAGCGTGATCGGGGTACGATCGATCATCCGCGACGGGAGCCACCTCTCCCGCGTTATCTTCATGGGCGCCGATTCCTATGAAAAAGATCCTGAAAATGGTCCGCGCATGGGAATCGGCAAGAACTGCCATATCCGCAACGCGATCATCGACAAGGACGCGCATATCGGTGACGGCGCGGTGCTCATCAACAAGGACAACCTCGAAAACGCCGAGCGCGACGGCATCGTCATACGGGACGGGATCATCATCGTACCCAAAGGGGTCAATGTTCCGGCGAGATACGTGTTGTAAATAAGGTGGTGTCGCGGGCCGGAAAAAAAAGGCCGCCCGATCGGGCGGCCTTTTTCCGTTTGATCAGGGTACTTCTTACATGATTCTGCCCGCGAGCTGGTAATACGCCTCGTTCCAGCGCAGCTCTTTCTTGAAATCGACCAGCTTGGTCTCCTTGTCGATGACCACGTATTCGAGTCCCGCTATAGCCGAGAAATCCTCGATATACTCCGCCGTGATCGCCTGGCTGAACGCGGTATGGTGCGC
>JAFGOU010000124.1 GCA_016926315.1 Chitinispirillaceae bacterium | reverse complement strand
GTCGGCGAATACCGCGCCATTGACATAGCGGATGACGAGGGGCAGCGGGAACACCGTGGAGAACTCCCTGATGAAGGGGAACCTGAACTCGCTGTTCAGCACCGCGACGCGGGTGCCGCTCATGTCGAAGTAGCGCCAGCCGCGGAACGGCACGACCATGGACGAGTAGAATGCGTACCTGACATTTTTTTCATACTGGTCGTAATTGATGTCCGAATAAGTGAAAATCCAGTTTTCGTTGCCGCCGAGGAGATAGCGGCGCGGCGACTCCGCAGCATCCGAGAAGGGCTGGCTCGCGCCGAGAAAGATCCGGTTGGCCCAGACGAACCTCTTGAACAGGTGCAGGTAATTGCGCGCGTCGAGCTCGAAGGAGACGAACGGTTCCTTTATAAAGGAAAATGGCGGCAGGACCTCCAATGACGCTTCCGCCCGCGAGCCGTTCAATGGCCCGGTCATGCCCCAGAGAATATTGTCGAAGGAGCAGGACAGCGAGGGAAGTATGGTGTTCAGCGTATAGCTCCCTTCGCTGTTGGCAACGGCCGACGAGTCGCCTCTCGGGTCGCGGTCTATGGTCCGTGCAAGCAGCTGGAAGTCTATGCGGGTGTACATTGAGAACGGGTAGGTGGCCTGGAAAAAACCTCCGAACTCGGTGTCGAAATAATAGAGCGAGTCGTTGTAGCCGGCGTAGTCCTTGAAATAGAAGGCGCCGCCGCCGAGGTTTATCCTTTTTTTCATGTAGCTGTAGGCGCCGAAGTAGTGCATGGTCGATTCAAAATCGTTCGACACGTCTCCGGCGAGGGTGATCCGGTGGTCGCCCATGATGTCGCTGAGGCTCAAGAGCCACTGGCCGGCATAGCCGTAAAAGCTCGACATGCCGAGGCCCAGGGTCACGAGGTCCGGGGAGAATTTCAGGCGGTACGCTTCGGCAAGCGGGACGGTGACCGGCCGAGGTGCAGCGTTTTTATTCGATCGGGCGCTGTCAACCGTGACGGCCGCCGAGTCGTTTTCCTGAACGGTAACCCGGACGGCAACCGCTGACGAATCCGTCGGGGCAATCATCGGGGAGATGTCCCCTGCAACGACCGCCGGGGTGTCCGACGCCGGCTTTTTCTGAACCTGCGGGGCCTGTTGTACGGCAGCGGCCGTATCGGCCGCAGGCGTAAAGAAATGGCGGGACGGTCCGGTCATTGCCTCCACCCATCGGGTCCGTTCGAGGGAGTCCCCCACGAATTTTTCAAGCGGTTTGTCCATGAGCAAGACGTCCCAGCCCTGTTTCTGGAAAAGCGTGAAAACTATGGAGGCGCTGTCGCGAGACCAGTCCGGGGAGGAGCAGCCGCCGATGAAGTCGGTGATCGGGCGGCCGTTCTGAATGCTGTCCGCCGGAGCGATATACAGGTTGTCAATGCCGTTCCGGTCCGAAACGAAAAGCACCCGTCCGTCTTCCGGAGAGAAGCAGGGCTGTTTTTCGTTCCACGGCGTTCCGGCGAGGAGCCGGAACGCGCCCGTCGTGATGTCAATGAGCGCAAGGTCGCTCTGGGTGATTCCCCAGGCGGCCATCGGCGGGTCGTCGATGCGCAGGCAGGTGTCCTGAAAAGAGATGATGATGGCGCTGTCGCCGGGAGCAAAGCGGGGGTCGGACTCGGCGGCCATGCTGTTCGTCAGGCGCCGGAGTCCGTTCGTGGAAAGGTCATACAGGAACAGGTCGCTCATGCCGCTGTCTACGGCGGCAAAGGCGATCATGGAGCCGTCGTGCGACCAGTCGGGGCCGGCGATGCTTGATAAGTGTGTGGTAATGGTCCTCAGGAGCTTCCGTTTCATGATGTCGACGATGCGGATCTGGTCGCGGCCGTCGTCCTTGGTAACGAAGGCAAGCTGCCTGCCGTCCGGCGACCAGCACATGCCGCTGCGTAACGGATGGAACGATTCGAAATATCCGCCGTAGCCGTTCTGGCTGATCTGCCGGATGATTTTCCCTGTGCGGTCGGTGATGATAATCCGTGTATAATCGCTGCGGTCGCTGAAAAAGGCCACCAGTTTTCCGTCGGGCGATATCCGCGGGCGGAGGTTAAGATAGTTTCTGGTTTCTATATGCCTGGTGAGCGCGGCGGCGGACTTCTCCGGCCTTTGCCGGCGCCCGATTTCCGGCCAGTAGAGGCGTTTGAGTTCCTGCAGCCACTCCTTGCCGAGGTCATCAAGGTCTTTTCTGTAAATCGACTTGATGGATTTGTCCACCGATTTTGACACCTTGAACTCCCGAAGGAACCTGGTGAAGAGCGAGTCGCCCCGCGTGGAGGCGAGGAACAGCAGGAACGACTGGCCGCCTTTGTATGCCATGTATCCGTCAAGCATGGGACCCGGTGTCGGCACGTTGGCGTTGATGACCTGGTCCATGAGGAACATGTCGGCTTCGATGTTCCATCCCGACGAGAGATATTCGGCCAGCCCCTCCATGAACCAGAGCGGTATCTGGAGCATGCTTCCCGTGAGGAGACTCGACCCCATCTGATCGTACAGAATGCCGAATTGAAATGCATGCACCATCTCATGGTGGATCACGTGGTTGAAGTCGTCGTACGAGCCGGTGAAAGGCACCACGACGCGGTTTTTGAAAACCTCGGTAAAACCGCCCACCTCCTCCGGCAGGAGCTCGGTAATGATGTTGGTCTGTACAAAGGAGTTCGCATTGCCGTACACGATGACCGGTACCGGGATTTTATGGGAGAACCGGAAACGCCGGTTGAGAGAACGGTAGACCTCCTCGGTCATCCGGTAGGAAACGGCGGGAAGGGGCCCCTGGTCCTGATGGAAGTAGAGCGTGAAACGAGGGGCCGGAAGATAGTTCCACGCGAAGTCGGTGTACTGTACCTTGTTTTTGCCGAATCCGAAGAGGGGGGAGACGATGGCAAGCGCCAGGAGAACATACCGGTTCGTAAGCCGGCTTACTCGCCGGCTTTTTGTACGAATACGTTCCGCCGCGTCCATGAAACCTGTTTCCCCCCGGCAGTGGTTGTATACCGGTTAACGTGCTTTAACAAAATTAGTTAGCGTAATATTAAAGATATAATATGCTTCCAGTCGCTCAGTAATCAAAGTGCCGGAACGGTTGGGAATCCATATTTTTTATGAACGTGGATTTTAACATAAGCGGATGAAAATCAAGTTGACTTGAAAAGCGGACAGATAGTATTATATTACATATTTCTTAAAAGACCCGCGTCGGAACCGACCGACTCAATGGTAAAGCTTCGCACCCTTTAAGCCCATACAGCTGTGTAGAAATTATGAAAAAACGACATGCAGTAATGACAGCAGTTCGCGTATCGTGCTTTCTGCTGATGGCGGCAGTGTGTGCCACGGCGGCAAGAAAGATCGTGGTTCCGCGCGACTTTCCTACCATCCATTCCGCGCTCGGCGAATGCGACGCGGGCGACACGATATTTGTTTGTAAAGGAATATACAGGGAGAATATCGCCCTCGCCGACAACGTCGTGCTCGAGGGCGAGGACATGAAAGGGACGATCATCGACGGACGGCGGCAGGGGCCGTGCGTTACCGGGGCCGACGGGGCGGTCATCCGCCATTTCACCATCAGAAACGGGCTCACCGGCATCGTGTGCAAAAACACCCGGCCTGTCATCGAGCGGAACATCATCATCGACAATAAAGGCGCGGGTATCCATGCGCTCATTTCGCTGCCGGACATCAACAATAATATCATTTACCGTAACGAATGGACAGGCATCTTTCTCGAATCGGCACGGAGCACGCGCACCTCCGTCGATCACAACGTGATCATGGAGAACGGGTACTGCGGCGTTTTCTGCGCGCACCGCTCCGAAGTGCTCATCCGCAACAATATCATCACCAGGAACAAGCAGTACGGGATTTTCGTGTCGCCGGAAGGTCACAAGACCCGCATTATTCACAATAATATTTTTGAAAACCGGCTTCCCTGGAACGGCGACGCCGTGGTGCAGCCGAACAATATTCAGAGGCCGCCTAATTTCATAGCGGCAGGGTATCCGGGTCATAATTACTATGTCCAGCCGGTGTCGCCGTGCAAGGGAAAAGGGGAAAACGGTACCGACATCGGGCTCATCACCGAGCAGCAGGTGGTGGTGCTGTCGACCGACCGCGACGGCGACGGCATTCCCGACGACGTCGACCAGTGTCCGGATGTGCCTGAAGACAAGGACAATTTCGAGGACCAGGACGGCTGTCCGGACTACGACAACGACCGTGACGGCATCTATGATGCGCAGGACCAGTGCCCGGACCAGCCCGAGGACCGTGACGGTTTTCAGGACCTCGACGGCTGTCCGGACGCCGACAACGACAAGGACGGCATCAACGATTCGCTTGACCAGTGTCCGAACGATCCTGAGACGGTCAACGGCTATAAGGACGAGGACGGGTGCAAGGATGAAAAACCGCAGGAGATAAAGCAGACCCTTGTTCTCAGGGGAGTCAATTTCAAAACCGCCTCCGCCGAGCTGCTCGATGAGTCGTATTATGTGCTTGAGAACGTTTTCAACAGCCTGGAAGCGTTCCCTGATGTTAAGGTCGAAATATCCGGACACACCGACAACCAGGGCGGCGACAGCTACAATATGGCGCTTTCGTACGACCGCGCGAGATCGGTGATGAACTATCTTGTCCAGCGCGGCATAAATTCGAGGCGTATCGTGGCGAAAGGGTACGGCAAGACGCGTCCGGTCGCTCCCAATGATACGCCGGACGGCCGGGCGAAAAACAGAAGGGTCGAAGTCAATCCAATTAAATAAGAAAAAGGGTTTCCTATGGTGAAAAAGGTCTTTCGTTCAAAGCATGGGGCGGGGTTCGTTGTGCCCTGTTTAACGGTGTTCCTGCTGGGAAGCGTCGAGGTCCATGCGCTGCGGGGCGACGGCGGGTATGCTGCGCCGTATTTTCAGGCCGATTTCATTCAGAGCATTTCCGAATGGGCATCACCGCTCGTCAATCCTGCCCTCCTTTACCGCGTAAACCAGAAGCACTTTGATATCGGGGTGTACCGCTTCGCTCTCCTGCAGGAAGGCCTGGGATATCAGCAGCTGGGCTTTATGCTGCCTCTCTTCCGCAACCATACGGTGGGTATCACCGGTCTCTGGGTCAAGAACGGCGTGCAGCAGACCTCGCTCTCAGGGGGGGGGACTGTTACCGTGGGAGAAAATGTCTACTTTGAAGACCTGTGGCTCATTCCCTCCTACGGCGTGAAGCTGCTGCCGTGGCTGACGGCGGGCGCCAACCTGAAGCTCCGTCTTGAAAGACAGTTTGACAGAACGGAAAAATTCAAGGTCAGCAAAATTCCGGGGCTTGACCTTGGTTTTTACCTGAACCCTTTTGACAATTACCGGAACATGATAGGCGACCTGGGCATCAGCGTATGCCTGCAGGATATCGTGCCGACCTCCATCGACTGGAGCAGCGCCGGCAGCGATTTTCAGGAGATGGTCGTGACCCGGGCGCGGGTTGGGCTCCGCTGGGCTGGATTCAACGATAACGTCGTGACGGACGTTGAGGTCGTGGTGGACAATGCGCTGGTAAGCATATTCAAGGCTATTGACTGGGATGAGTACCTCAATAATTTTCAGACGGATTCTGCAGCCAACCTGGCCGATAAACTTTTCCTTGCGGCGCGTCCGGGGTTCCATGTCAAATACCTGTTCTCACCCCAGCTCTGGATAAAGTGCGGATGGAACAACAATAATATCCCCTACGTGGGGTTCAATTACAACCTGATCTACCTGCTGCCCGAGATGATAAACTATCTCAATTTTGATTTCCACATGGGATACAGCTTCCTTGACTGGAGCGGCGATACGAGGGACGAGCGCGGTTTCACCATGATGGCGAAGGTGGGCACCGATTTCGGCCAGACGCGGGAGCAGATACTGTCAAAACGGCTCTACGACAGGCTTATTCTCGCTCCCATGGACGCGTACAACGAAGCGATGCGTCTTTACATGGCAGAGAAATACTGGGACGCCGGATTTGCCTTTGGAAAGGTGCTTTCCCTGTACCCGAATTTCCATCTTAACGACAAGGCGAAATGGTATCTGGGTGACTGCTACAGCAAGCTGTATATGAACGATGTCGCCCGTGAAGTATTCAGGGAAGCGCTGGAGGAATACACGACCTCGGAACAGCGGTCGAGATACATTTACGGACTGCAGTATATCGATTACCGCGAGGGAAAATATGACGAGGCGCTTCAAAACCACGCGTTCATCATTAACCTGTATCCGGAGAGCGACATCAGGACCGATGCCGACTACCTTGCCGGGGAGATCCAGTACCAGCGCAAAAACTACAACGTCGCCGAACAGCTTTTTTCGGGCATCAAGCCCGGGGATCCCGCATATCTTTATGCCCAGTACACGCTCTCAATCATCAATATTGAGAACAACAAGGAAGAGGCCGCCATTCAGAACCTCAGCACGATCACCAGGGACAGCACCCGGGAGGCGTCAGACCAGCTGCTTCAGGACGCGGCCAACCTGAAGCTCGGCCATCTCTATTTCGAAACCGGCGACAAGCTGCGCCAGGCTGTAGAGGCGTATAACCGCATCCCTGACGGGTCGCTATACCAGGACGAGGCGCGGCTCGCTACCGCATGGTCGTGGATGAAGGTCAACAGGCCCACTGAGGCGTATCAGACGATCGACCGCATGCTGCTGAATTATCCCGAGTCGCCGCTTGTTCCTGAGGCATTTCTCGTCAAGGGTTATGCTCAGATGCTGCTCAAGCGGTATGTCGAGGCGGTCAATACGCTTGAACAGTGCCTGACTGCCGCCAAACGCTCTTTTGTCACCGAAAGGGAACTCCTGAAGAAGAGGAATGAGTTCGAGGACCAGACCCATAAGTTCGCGCCGACAGCCGATAAGATCAAGAAGAACACCCTCAGAAAACCAACCAATGTGGTTCTGAAGGAGAGGAGTGAACTGGCGCCGGAGTTTGATAAATATGCCAGGCAGTCGAGGGATTTTTTCAACTATACGGTCCTGGCAAAGTCGCATTCACGGTTCTTCAAGCGGAAAGACGAGGTCATTGCCGACGCCGAATACGCGCTCGCCAAGGCGACGAACATGATGAAGACGCTGAAGACGAAGGAAGTCATCGAGGGCCAGCGGGAAGATCTGGGGAAAATCCAGACCGAGAGGGAGAGAATCGAAGCGGAGATCAGGAAACTTGAACAGCAGGAGCAGCAGAAAGAAGCGCCCCGGAAATAAGCCTTTTTTGAAGCAAGAGGAGAAGGTTAATGCAGAAGTTTTTACGCGCAATTGCAATCACGGGGACGGTATTTTTCATTTTGCCGATCCTCATTCCGATGCCGGTTTATTCCGCCAAGAGCGATGAAAAACGTTTGCAGGAACTTCAGAAGAAATTGAGGGAGCTGCAGGAGAAAGAGGACAAGATCAAAGGCAGGGCGAAAGATGAACAGGAGAAGAGCAAACCGGTAGGTAAAAGTCTTGACGAAATTATCGCGCGGTGGGAAAACCTTCTCAAGGACTGTCAGGGGGGAAGGAAAACGATGCGGTGCGCGGACGCCCTGTATAATCTGGGCGCCCTGTACTACGACAAATCGCGCGACGAGTATATCCAGAAGCGCGAAGAGTATGAAAAGGCGATGGAGGCGTGGGACAAAAAGCCGGTCGGCCCCGAACCGGTCAACCCGGTGCCCGATTATTCGAAGTCGCTCAGGACCTACGAAGACCTCGTGCAGGAGTACCCGGAGTTTTCAAAGAACTGCGAAGCGTATTATCAGATGGGCAATCTTTATCAGCTGCTCGGCGATATCGACCGCTGCAGGCTGGTATACACGAAAATCGTCGACGAATACGGGCAGTGCCCGCGCGCTTCGATGGCGCATTTCAAACTGTCCGACCTGGCGTACCTCGAGCACGACAACTCCGAGTCCCTCAAACACCTTGAAAAGGTCAAGGAGCGCGAGGTGGAGATCGCCATCTGGGAAATGGTGCATTACCGCAAGGCGGAGCTTTATTACAATGTCGGGGACTTTGACAAGGCGATCGGGCTGTTCCAGGCATATATTGACAGATGCGATGCCGGCGTGTACAAGAAGCAGGAATTCCGCGCCATGGCGATCGAGTTCATGGCGGTGTGTTTTTCGGACATGGCAAACGGCGGCGAAGAGGGGATCAAGTATTTCCAGAAGCTCGGGCACAAGCCTTATGAGGACACGGTCATCTATACTATCGGCATGAAAAACCACACCCACGGCCAGTGGGAAGACGCGATCAAGTCGCTGACCACCGCTCTCGGCCGTTTTCCTTATTATAAGGATGCGCCGATCGCGCGCCAACTGCTTATAGAGTGCTACGTTGTCAAGCGCCAGTATGAAAAAGCGAACGCCGAACGCGAGAAACTGGTTGATGGGTACGGCCCCGCGAGCCAGTGGTTCCAGAGGAATTCCAATCAAAAGGCGGTCATCGAGCGGTCGCGCAACGAAGTGCGGAAAGCGATCGCCTCCATTGCGGTTTATTACCATGCCATCGCGCAGAAGAAGAAGGACAAGTCGGCGTACGAGAAAGCGATCAAGCGGTATGAAGACTTTTTCAGGGAGTTCCCGGATGACAAGTGGCGCATCTACGAGTTCCGCTATAATATCGCGGAAATTTACGGTGCGCTCGGAGACTGCGAGCGTGCGGCGGAGAACTACGATTACGTGGCCATGCAGGACATGACCAAGTTCCCCGCCTACAAGCCCCTCATCGATACGATCGGCATGGATCAGGAAGAGATCGAAAAGGTGAAAAAGAAAGCAGACCAGGGGCCGGTGCTTATTTCCCAGGAGGACGCCGGTTACAACGTCATCGTCGCCCTGGACAACTGCCGGAAGAAGGCGATCGCC
>JAFGOU010000123.1 GCA_016926315.1 Chitinispirillaceae bacterium | reverse complement strand
TTCGGGCACTTGTCGAGCGAGTCGGGAATGCCATCGCCGTCATTGTCGAAATCCGGGCATCCGTCGGTGTCCTCATAGCCGTCCATGTCCTCGACCTGGTCGGGACAACCGTCATCCTTGTCAACGATCCCGTCGCCGTCTGCGTCTTTGGGACCCGACGGAATCAGCCAGTTAAGGCCGAAATACGCGTTGTACAGCAGATTCGCCTGGTGCAGAATCGTGTGCCCGTTTTCAGACGTGTTGAGGTGAGCAAACTCTTCTTTTGACTCTGAGAGACCGATATCTCCCGCAACGGTCAGGGTAAGATTCGACTGCGGGATGGTAAACTTCAACCCCGGGGTGATGAAAACCGGATCATTGATAAGGTCGGCAAAAGGGTGTTCCTTGCGTATGGTCCTGATCCGCTCTTCCGCGCTGATTTCCGTGAAAAAGGTCCACTGCTCGGTTGGAAAGTATTCGAGACTCATCGAGGCGGTCAAGGCTTCATTTCTCCCCGGCGCGTTGGCTATTCCGCCAAAATTGAGATGCAGCCGCAGCGGCGCGTTCGCCTCCATGCGGTCGAAGTGGATGGTGGCCAAAGCCATGGGATGGACAATGACCTTTCCCGAAGACCAGTTGCCGTAACTGCCGTAATAGGCATGACGCGGGAAAAAACCGTAATTCTTATTGCCGATGGGGAACTGCAGTGCGAGATAATAGGCAAGGGTGACCGGATCCTCTTCCTCATTCAACCAGAAATCGGCCAGTTTGAACGACAGCTCGAGGTCGCCGATGCCCATGGGCCTGGTGCTGCCGAACTGCGGGTTATCGTAGTACATCGGGAAATTCAGCCCGATATCAAGATTCGGAGCAACGCCGACACCAAGATACAGTACCCCGGATACGAGCCGGGGGCTGCCATAACGCTCTTCTGCAGGAGTTACGGAGTGGATATAATGCCACTCCTGGCTGTACTCCATGGCCCCTCCGAGCTGCAGGTTTCCGACGCCGAGCACGTCGGCGGATTGGCTGCGCACAACGCCGTTATGCCCTCCGGTGCTGAGGGTGTTGGCGGCAAAAACAGCCGGAGCCGCCAGTACTGCGATCAAACATGAAAAGCGTAACAAAGCTTTCATAGATGACCCCTTTCTGGACGATTTAGAGTGATGAATGACGAGATTATTTTTAACATCTGACAATACCTTTTCAGGTAAGAAGACGCTATCTCAGTGATGGAAAATAATATACTTGATTGCCTTGGCGAGGGGAATAATTTTCGACTGGTTGGCATCTGTTCGGGATGGAAAAAAACTGGTGTCATTTCGAGCCCTTCGATAACCCTTCGACAAGCCCGTGCTGAGCGTAGTCGAAGTACTCAGGGTGACCGTTCAGGGCAGGCCGGGCGAGAAATCTTCCGTAATGAATTCAACGGATTAAAATTCCTTCCCGAGTACTTCGACAGGCTTGTGGTTTCTGGCGGAAAAGGCGGGCGGAGAACCGGTCTGGACCCGTCGGGAGATCGTTTGTTAAGGGGAAGGGATGGCCGGCGTGAGCGGGGGAAACAAAAGGCGCCTCCCGTCAGGGAGGCGCCTTTGCCTTTTTCGTCAACATTGTTGCCGACGCTACAGATTAATACTTGCCCTTGATACTCATGGTCGCTGATCCATCGGTGCCGCTGATTGCCGTGATCTGCACGAGCTTATAGGCTCCCGCGCTCGTCTTTATGACGATCACATCGCCCTGGGCAATTTGAACGCGCGTGTCACCCGCTTCAGTGCCCCAAAGAGCATCAATTTGTTCCTGTGTGGTAATAGTGGCATAGTCGGCTGTCACCTTTTTGAATTCTGAAGCGGCTTTATTTGTCCACGTATCATAGGGGCTGCCCGCCGCAACTGATGGGGAGGTGAAAGCAAGGAATTGATTACCGCTGACAGTGGCATAAACAAAGATGACATCTATACTTCCCCTGGTAGTTTCGTCAGTTATGGTCACGCTGTGAGTAGTCATATTATCCGCGTCAAGAAGTGACGGAGGTGCCGCATTTTGCGCGCCAAGCGATATGTCCGTTTTTTCGGTCACCGGTGTCCCGCCGCCCGTCACCGTGAACGCCCGGGTATCGTCATCGTTGATGTCGCCGGCCGTGACATTGACGTAGAAGTCATAGGAACCGTTCGCGCCTGATCCTGCCGCAAGAGAGAAGTTCAGCGTGACGTTTTTCTTGCCATTATAGTCATTGACCGCGGGCGGGGTGATCGTAAATAAAGATGTTTTGTCAGTCCCGCCTTGTTTGACCTGATAGGTCATAGCGGAAATTGCGGAGTCTGATTCGATCTTGACGGTAAAACTCACCGAGCCGCTATTCGCCGTTACCGCAGGAATGGTGTTGATGGTAACGGTAATTTCCGCATCAGTCGGATCCGTGAGTCCGCATCCGCTCCAAAGCCCTGCCATTCCCGCCGCACAAACAAGCGCAAGCAACTTCTTCATACAACCTCCCTTTAAAATGATGTTTAAACGTCCAGCGCCCTTAACGTCTGTATTCTGTCAAAAGTGTTAAAAAGTACAAGACGTGAGTATGAAAAAACAGGAAAAATATAGGCATTGTTTTATTGCTGCACAATACCTTTTAATTGCCTACCTATTGCATACGTGAAATATGCAACAAGAGCAAAAACGAAAACACCCAACCGCCTTACGGTAGGTATCCCGTAAAAAAACCTTCTATAAATACATGTTTCCAAGTCGGAATGCAAATATTTTTTTCTCCTTCTTTTGGGGAAAAAAGCGATGTTGCCATTCATGCGTCGTTTTTATCAGGCAGTTTATTTTAACGAACAGTAAAACAGGAACTTCTTCTCTCCCTGCTTTACGTTCACCTTCTCAAAAATCTTGCTCCCGATCACATTGCCTGAACGAGTGCGCGCTGACGCCTCGAACGAATACGTTCCCGGTTTTACCGGTATCCTTGCGATCTGCACGGTTTTCGGGATCATGAAGCAGCTCCTGGTGTCCGCGCGTTCGAGCTGGTCGGCAAGCACGTCGGTGCCGATATTGATGAGCAGGTTGGCGATCGGGCTCTCGGTCTGCATCCCGCTTTTCGCCTTTTGCGCGGCAATGGTGCGGAGCACGACGCGAATAGCGGTGCGGGTGAGCGTTGCGTTGCGCGTGTCGTCGAGGTTTTTCTGCGCCTGAAGATCGTAATCGTTGATGGTTATGGCGGTCACCGGTGCGGCGAGCTGCGGGCCGCTCACGGTAAAGAAGCCCGTCTGTGAGGAGAGCGGTTTTAGCGCGGGCAGGGAGAAACTCACGTGAAAGGTGGTGCCTGAAGCGGTCTTTTCTCCCTTTGCCGCCTTTTCGTACTCTTTGGCCGGGAGCGGAGGGGCCGGGAGCTGCATGGTCTCGGTTGCGCCACTGGCGGTTTTGTAGTTCATGATGAGCAGGCCGTCCTTGATGTAGGTGCCCCACCAGTTGTTTTCATCGAGCGCCGGGCCGCGTCCCGCATAGCCTATGAGAATGATCTCGGTCTCGCCATTGCGCAATCCGGGAATGCTTTCCTCCGGCGCATCCGCGGCAATGTCGAGCAGCGTGATGTCATCCGGGCGGTCGTTTTTCCGCAGCAGGTGGTAGGCGTAGTCCTTGACCGGCCCGGGGAGCGGCACCGGCCCCTCCTTGAACGCCTTGACCGCGTGAAACAGCGATATCATGGCGTCGTCACTCTGGCCTGCGGCGTCGTAGGCAATGGAAGAGAGGAGGTGGAACATGCCGTCAGTGGAGTATTTTTCGCCCCGCTTGTCCTTGCGTTCGAGCTCGTTTAAGAGAAGCTGGGTCTGCCGCGCTTCGACCAGTGCGCCTTCGGTATTGTTGTCTGCCAGGAAATTGAGCGCGATGATCTGGTGCAGCAGCACGAGTTCGTACGGTTTGCCGCGGTAGGGCCGTACGTTGTCGTTTATCATGAGCGAGGCCGCTTCGTTGGTCACTGACCGGGCGAACAGGTCGCGGTGGATGTCGACCGCCTTGAGCAGGTAGGCGTTGCTGGAATCGAACATGGCGGCATAGTGGTACAGCATGCCGATGTCCATATGGTAGAGGAGCTGGTTGGTATTTCCGTAGAGTTTCTTGCCGTTCTTTTTGATGGTGGCGATTGCGGCAAGGTACTCCTGGTTTGCCGTGGCTCCGGCCAGCTTTTCAAAGCGGAGCGCCGACCCGCCGGCGCATGAGGCGAGAAGCGCAAGCAGGGGGAGTAGCAATTGCTGAAGGCGGGTTCGGGTCATAGGAGATGTATCAGCCCTGTCGGCGGATTTTATGTATTCGAAATGTCAGGATCGAAATCGGCGCCAGAAAAGCCGGATTGCTGATGGATGCTGCTGTCACCCTGAGCTGTCGAAGGGTCGCCTTACTGATGGCGGGACGCTTCGACAGACAATGGGCGAGCATCGTCAGGGTATCGTCCGCAACGTCCCGGGTCGAAGCCAAAAGTTAAAACTTCTTCGTCGCCCGCGAAACGTATTTCTTGATCTTCTTCTCTCCGATCCAGACCTTCTGGTTGCTTTCGATTTCGACCAGCTCCATATTGACCTGGTAAAACACCACGGCCTCCCGGCCTTCCTGGTCAACGATGGAATTGAGCGTGCCGATGATCATGAGGTCGGCGCCGGTCTCCTCGCCGATTGATTTGGCTGTTTGAACCGAAGCGTTGTCCTGCATGTCTTCTTTTTCGTCGCGGAGCTGTTCCCGTTCGGTCTTGTTGGCCACGAAGGTTACCTTGCCGGAGTTGAGGAGCGCGCGTTCCATGTCCTTGGCAAAGGTCTCGGTGCTTATATGTTCGTGGCTTTTATTCGTGACCTTGCCCACGATTACGGTCGGCCGTTTGTTCGCTGTTTCCCATTTATAGAGCCATCGCTGGTTGAGGCAGTCATTGATCATCTGCTCGGACACGAGCCGCGAATCGGCGTCGTTCCAGCGGCCCGAAAGGTCGATCGTGGAATCGCTCTGGACCCTGGTGACTTTATTCGAGCACCCGATGACGAGCAGGGGCAGGACCAGGAACAGCACTTTTTTTGTTACGGAACGCATGTACGCCTCCTCTATAAATAGTGGTGATAAACGGCTTGGCCGGTACCAGGCTAAAATACGTTGTTTCCGGATACCCGGCAATGTCCCTTACTGGACTTTTTTCGGCGTGCTGTAGGACTGGCCCTTGCACACCACTGCCGACTGCTGCTTGAGCCAGATCGCGGCCCGTCTCTTGACGTCCTGCACCGCGGCCTCGGCGGACGGGAAGTAGTACTGGCGGTTCGACCGGCCGGCATAATGTCCGCCTTCAGTCGGGTTGGATTCAAACCGCTTGGACCGCGCCAGGCTTTTCTCAAACACCTTCATGACCGGCTCCTGGCCCTGCACGGAGGAGGTGGTCACGATCATGAGCGACTGCTGGTGGAGCATGTAGTTGATCTCGATGACGGCCGAGAACATCTTCACGAATTCGTTTTTGTTCGGGTCGCCGTTGATCTCCTTGACATACCCCGAGCTTGAAGAGACCTCCGCTTCGAGTTCGTCAACGGTTGGCAGCGAAACGATGCACTCTTCAAGCAGCTTTTCGCTGATCTCGGACTTGCCGTCCACCTTGGATTCGGCCGAAATCACGGTGATGTTTTTGTCGCCGGATTTGCCGGTGTTGCCGGCATAGGCGCCAGATGCCGCAAGCGTGAGCATGACCGTGAGCGCAAGAATTTTTTTCATAGCAGCCTCCAGGGCAAAATGGGTTTTGTTGATCGATTACAGCTTGTTATAATCAAGTTTTTTCACGCGCCGGAATTTGTTCGAGAACAGGAATCCCACCTCAAGGCCGATCAGGTGGTCCGGCGTCTCGCTGCCCACCAGATGGTACGGCACGCGAACGCGCATCTGGACATGGTCGGAGAGGTCCAGCACCAATCCGAGATGTACGGTGCCGGACGGGCCAAAGTCATCCCCGAAGTCGTTCCCTTTGTCAAAATACTGCGCGCCGATACCCGCGCCGATAAACGGCCTGAAGGTACCGCTGCTCCTGATCATGAAATCGAATCCGAGGTCCGCCCCGAAGTTGCTGCCGGGCAGGAACCAGTCGGCATCGATGAACACGGCGACATTGTCTTTAAAAAAAACCGTGTTTGCAAGGGTGAGCTTGAGAAAATTGGACTGCTGCGCCTTCAGCTCATCGTTCAGGGGATGGGACGCGCCCACGCCGAACCCGCCGCTGTAGATGGTGAGCGGAGAGGTCGGGACCCCTTTTTCGGAAGGATCGGCTGCCCATGTAGAGAGGCACATGCCGAGAACCGCCGAGACGGCTGTTATTTTTTTGAACATACAATCCTCGCTTTCAGGAAAGATTTCGATCCGGTTCCGGTTTCATGGTAATAGACGCGCCGACAGGGAAAATACGCTATGGCGGTCATCAATACTCCAGAGCCGTTACCCCCCGGTATTTTCCGGCGATCAGGAGCTTCATCTCCAGGCCGAGGCGGTGGGCGATACCGCCGGCGCCAAAGGACGCCAGGTACGGCGTCTGGACCGCGAACTGCAGCCGTTTGCCGACATCGGTCACGAAACCGGCATGCGCGGTGACGGCAGGGACGATGCCCCCGTCTTTGTCAAAGTGGAACAACCCTCCCCCCAGACCGCCGTACCACCGGTTTTTCCCTGGCTTGGTCAGCAGATCGGCGCCGACGGTCGCGCCCCCGTTCAGGCCGCCGGTCAGGAAGAGGAGGTCGACGAACAGTTCGCACCGGTCATTGATAAGGAAGAGGTTGGAAAGGCTGAACAGGATGGGCGCAGCGGAGGTCCCGATGTTTTTCATGGCGCCGCCTCCTGCGCCCCAGGTCCAGGTCGAAAGCGGTCGCGTTGCCGGCGCGCTGATCACGGCGTCTGACGCTTGATCGAGGCCCTTGATCCGGTTCCGGGACCGCTCGATCGGGGCGAGCATGGAGCGGTTGAACCTGATCGTTCCGCCTGTCCGGGCTATCTCGATGTTCCGCATTCCGACCTCGCGATCATGGGCATTGATGACCCGATAGCTGCCCGGTTCAAGCGCGACGAACCACTCGCTGTTTTTTTTCTTGGAGAAATCGGCAAAAATGTCGGTATAGACGTCGCTCAGTATCAGGAACGTTCCTTCGCAGGTACGGTCGAACAGTATGCCGTTGCTCCTGTCGGTCAGGTCGGTGAGCATGATGTCTCCCTGGCCCTGGATCGTGAACCGGTACATGGGGTGCTGCGCCTCGCCACCGGTCAGCGTGGAGGTTTCGACGGTTTTGCGGTAGGCGTAACGGTATGCCTCGTCGATCGTGACGCGACGATCGCCGGAAAGGTCGGCACTGCCGCGGAGACCGTTGAGCCAGTAAAAGGTAAAAAGGGAGCTCTTCAGCGATTCCGATTCCTGGGCGCGCTGGCTGGCGGTTGCAGAGGCGATAATCACCTGTCCCTTGATTCTGGGCGGATTGATGAGATAAAAAGGTTCGGCGCGCGTTCCGCCCTTGTATGCCGTCACCGCGCCGCTGTGACAGGCGTCAAAGATCCCGATCCTGATGCCCACCGGCAGGGAATCGAGCGTTTCCTGAAGCGTTGTAAGGGGAAAACGGCTGTTTCCAAGCAGAACATCCGTGCCGTCGGCATGACCGGAATAGTAGAGCAGGAACAGATCGGCTTCCGGCGTTTTGGAGGAGCGCAGCAGAGAATTTACTTTGCGTAATTCTCGTTCCAGAGTCGCGCTGTCGGGGCCGGTCATGGTTACGACGTCGGACGGACGAAATCCGCCCAGGCTGCGGAGGACCGACGCGAACCGCTCCGCATCGGCTTCGGCCCAGCGCAGCGGCCCGACCGTGGGCCCGCCGTTATTGCATCCGACAAGGAGCGCATGGCGGTCGGCGGACAACGGAAGCGCCGGGAGCAGCAGGAAGCAGCAGAAGCACAGGAAGCGGACGGGATTCATTGGCGGTGCTATTCCTTCCGCAGCATGAGTGTGGCAACCGAACTCTGCCTGTGCGGCAGGCGCCGCTGTATCGTTTGCTCGAGGAGAGCGGTCGCCTTTCCGGGTTCCACCAGCCCGGCGATCCATTGTTTGATGCCTGCAGTATCGAACGGTTTCTCGGAAAAGAGCCCGACCAACAATTCGTTGCCTTCGGTAGAATCGAGTTCAATGCTCACCGGATACGCGAGCCGCTTTCCCACGCCGGTACGGATGCTGCACAGAAGCGAGCGGGCATCGGGATGGTAGAATGAGACGCCGCCACGGTCCGTAACGCTGAAAAGCGTCAAAAACTGATCCTTACGGGAGTCGTAGAAAATCTGGACCTTGTCTCCCGCCCTGAGCGTATCGTGCAGAGAGCTTTCGCGCACCTGATCACCCCGTTTATAAATATACGACAGCGGCTGCGACGTTCCTTTATACCGGATGTCCTGCCGGTAATCGGTATCAATAAGCCCCCTTCTTCCGGTGAAGGGGAGTATCATAATACCGGCAAGGAGTGCGATGCAGACCGGGATCAGCACCGGCCGCAACACCGGAACGGTAATGGCGCCCAGCAGCCGTTCATACCAGAGTTCGCCGCTTTTCCGTGTTGCGCCGACCGCCTTCAGCTCGGTAAACGGATGGATGCGCAGAAACTCCTGCCGGGTCTGTTCAAGCCGCGTACGGTATGCGGCGCAGGAGGAACAGGAGCGCAGATGGGTTTCGATTTTTTCCGCGTCGCTGTCGGTGAGTTCGCCTGCTGCCAGTCGCTCGACTGCCAGGCGGCTGCATCCGGATTCAGCCATAGGTAGCCTCCTCAAAAGTCAGGCCTGAAACGGCCGCCTGCCGTTTGAAGCGCGTCAGGTATTTACGCACCGTTGATGCGCCGAGCCCTGTCAGTTCGGCGACCTCATCCTGCTTGTAACCGTCGAAATAGGTATACATGATCACCTCGCGCGTTTTGCGGTCCCAGGGCATCAGAAAACGGCTGAGCATCTCCTTCAGAAGAAGGTGCCTTTCCTGGAACGGAACCCTTTCATCTTGAGAGTCGCTGTGGATCTCCTCATGAAATTCAACGGTACGACGCCTGCGCAGCAGGGAGATGCAGTGATTGGTGGTCACGGAGAGGAGCCATGAGTAAATGGACCCTTTTTTCTCGATCGTCTGGAGTGCACCATACAGCTTCATGAAGATATCCTGCGTTGCGTCCCAGGCCTCGTCGTCGGAGTGCAGGATCGAACGACACCGCGCATGCACGAGCGACGCATACCGTTTGTAGAGCGATTCAAGTTCCTGCTCGGTCTCTCGGTTGATACCGGCCATGGTCCCTTTCTTACTGCTGTATAGACGCTTAAAGGAGAAAAAAGCGCTCCGGATCGGACAGTGTGAAAATACGACGGGCTCGTGAATCCGGTCGTTCGTTTTATTCCGGGGAGTTTTTCCTGTCACGCTTCTCTTCCGGAACGGATCCCCGGTACCCCGGTCTGCGGGTAAAAGCGTCGCCGGTGTCGGGCATGGGGGCTGGCGGTTTCCCTTCCGGCACCAGACCTGCCGAATCGTCCGGTACGGAGTCATTTTCAAGAAGAGCGTCGGCCGGAGCCGAGGCGGCGCTGTCGCCGGGCGTATCCGTTTTAGCGGCGTTTTTTTCCGCCGGAGCGCCGTTTTTTTTCTTTGCGGTATCGCCCTGCTGCGCCTTGCGCTGCTGCCGGAGCGCCTCGAGAGTATCAAGGACCGTTTTCAAGCGGGGCTTTGCTTCGTCGGTGCAGTAGAGCGATTTTGGATAGCGGTCACAGATCTTTTCGTAGAGGGACTTCGCGGTTTTTTTCTTTTGTAATTCATTGTCGGTCAGCCATGCGGCGACAAAAAGGCTCTTTGGCGCGATATCGAGATCGCTGAAATTTCTGTAGAGGTCATAATACATCGTGACCGACGTTTTAACGTCGTTTTTTTCCACCCAGGTTTTTTCCGCGGCGCGGAACGACTCTTCGGCGGATTCCTTGCGGCTCTTTATCCCGGCGGCGGAGGACATATCCCTTCGCGCCTGGCGGACGTAGTCGCTTCCGGGAAATTCGGCGATCAGC
>JAFGOU010000122.1 GCA_016926315.1 Chitinispirillaceae bacterium | reverse complement strand
CGCAGGAATAAGCGGGCGATTTTGTAACTACTGGTCGGCTAAAGGTATAAATGAGCTCTAACTACAAAAGTAACCGCGGGGTTCGTTCCGGCGAACGTGAGGGAACAGAACGAGGCTAAACGACCACTAACTCTTTATATCACCCTTTACGCCGTGCTCATTTTGAAAAAGGAGTCAGAGATGACAAAGTATGTGGTCCTGTTCGCGGTTGTTGTTGGCGTGATCCCTTTTTCTACCGGCGGTTCTGAACATCAAACCCCGATCGAACGTCACGGTAAGCTCAGGGTGGAAAACGCCCGCATCGTGGATCAGCACGGCAATCCTGTCCAGCTCCGCGGCATGAGCTTCTTCTGGAGCCAATGGATGGGGAAATTTTATAATAAACAGGCGGTCGACTGGCTTGCGGACGACTGGAAGGTGACTATTGTCCGCGCCGCCATGGGGGTCAGGCATGAACCTAGCAAGAGCGGTTATATGTATGACATGTCCGAAGCAGGGAAAATAAAAACCATTGTCGATGCGGCCATCAAACGGGGGATATATGTCATCATCGACTGGCACGACCATTATGCCTGCAAAAACAGCGAGGCGTCGAAGGGGTTTTTCAGGGAGATGGCCTCCCGGTACGGGAAGCATCCCAACGTCATCTATGAAATTTTCAATGAACCGGTCCATGACGACTGGTCTTCGCAGGTCAAACCATATTCAGAAACGATCGTCAAAACGATCCGGGAGGTTGATCCGGACAACATCATTCTCATCGGCTCACCGCACTGGTGCCAGGACATCGACATTTCCGCCGACGATCCGGTGAGCGGAAGCAATCTCGCCTACTCCCTGCATTTTTACGCCGCCTCCCATGGCGAGGATCTGCGCCGGAAATCGGTGTATGCGATGCAGAAGGGTATTGCGCTTTTTGCCTCGGAGTTCGGCACGACGCTTGCCACCGGCGACGGAATGATCGACAGCGTGGAGACCGAAGCGTGGTTCGCGTTCATGGACCGGTTCGGGATAAGCTGGTGCAACTGGTCGATTGCCGACAAGCAGGAAATCTCCGCGGCGCTCGTGCCCGGAGCGCGTCCGACCGGCGGCTGGAAAAGGGGCGACCTGACGCCATCGGGCCGGATGATCCGGCAGAAATGCCGCCACTATGCGGGAGTCATTGAAAAAGAGCCGGCGCGTCGGGAAAAGAAAAAAAGCCGGCTGACGATCAAGCCGGTTAACTGATGGCGTTGCCAATAAGCGGAATCGCTTCCACGTAAGGCTGGACGAAGTGTGTGATGCCGGCGGACCGGGGCCGGGGAGTCATGCAAGACCGGTATTCCACCCTGGGGATTGTTGGTCCCTTTTTACCTCGAACCGTCGGGTGTGTTCGGACCACTAATAAGTTGGATTACCGTAAATAGCCCTATTTTGTCCCGGAATCCGCCATTGCCGATCCTTGTGCGTACTACACGAAAAATCACCGGGCCCGGGGATTCAAATAAAAAACCTTCAGGGAGGTTTTGTTGAAAAATCGCCTACCGCTACAGACGCTCCTTCTCTGTTTAACCGCCGGCGCGCTCATGATGCCCGCCGCCGAAGAGGAACCCGCGGCAGATTCATCCGCGATCCAGAACATGCTCGACTCCCTCGGGCTCTCCCGGAACGACCTTGAAGCACAAGTACGCTCGACGCTCATGTTCGGCGGCAGCGCACCGGTGTCGTTCTCCGGCGAGGCGCGGGTCAAGGGGCAGTACCATGAGATGACCGATTATCCGCGGTATCTGCTCAACGACAAATCATATATCCAGACCGGCTGGGAGGGGAACGAAGGCATGCTGCGCCTCGGCATGGTGGCGCGGGCGGGCAGAAACACCACAATCTGGTCGAAAATAGGGTTCCAGAACACCTTTGCGGGGAATTATCTGAACGCAGCCGCGGGAAAAAACATTTCAGGACTTCACGACAAGACGAACGATCCCGCCTATATCCATGAAGACATGTGCGCCGGCCTTGCCGTCCGCACGGTTCCCGCCTCGTTCTGGCTCAAGATGGGTTCGATTCTGTGGACCGAAGCCTCGCCGTTAACAATATGGAAATCGCAGCCGCGCACCTTTGCCTGGGAATACCTGCCGTACGAAATCGAGCAGCCCATAGCCCGGTATTTCGAGTACAATATCGCAAAAGGCGAAAAAACCGGCCGCGCCGCATGGAACAAGAAAGCGCTGCAGGGCATCAACTTTGAAAGCATCAACCTTCCGCACAACCTCTATTTCAATTTTCTCTATGGCACCACCGAACGGTTCGACAATTTCGAACGCGAATATATCGATTTTTCAGGTGACGTGTCCTATGCCGACATGTCTACTGCGGTCAAGGGGAAAGGGCTCGGCGACACGTATCGACATGTGTGGCACGGCCGTTTCGCCGCAAACGAGCGTTTTGGCGGGTTGACCCCGGCGTTAAATTTCTTTTCGCTCGATTATAAAAAAGACATTATCACCCTTCAGCGGTTCAAGGATGTCTTCAGCGGATATACGACCCTTGGCGGCAAGGCGTTCTACAAGGAGCCGAAAGTCGGATCGTTCGATATCCGGGGGCCGATCAATGAAATGCTCACCATTCATGGAGACCTTGCGGCAAGCGTCATCGATTCCACCCTTATCAGAGGGGATACCGCCACTGTCGATAACGGCGCCGGGCAGGATACAACCGTCAGTATTCTTCGCACCGAACACGGTCTTTCCGACATCGTACCTGCCGCCTACCTCAGGATTGAAAGCAAATACGTCGTACCGGCATTTGCGGATATTGCCTATATCGGCAGGGGATTTTATTCCCCGCTCTCGTTTGCCGCCCCGGCGGACGTGTTTTTTCCCTTTGGCGCGAACCTTCTTGGGCCGGGAAAATTCATTGCGCGCGCCGAGGGTTCGCCCTACACGCAGAATATGGCGGGCATCAACCTGCAGTTCGCGCCGAACCTGCCGGGATACGGCCACCTCAAGATCATTTACGGGCAGCACCTGCAGCTCGAAAAAGCGAGGGATATCATCGCGTTTCCCTACCGGCTCAACGGACAGGATTTTTTCAGCCTGTTCCATTCATCCTATAACCGCTGGGGGAACGATCTGCTCGACCACTCAATCCCCAATGGCAAGAAACTATACAACAAACGGCTGGGCGACGAAAGTTTCGGCACCGTTGCCTGGGAAGGCCCCATCGGTCCGGACGGCGGCGGTCTGCGATCGGATTACCTGGCAATGTTCGAAATGTTTGTGCCCTACCGGGACTCCTCACAGGTCGACTCCAGCATCGCTCTCAACGTCAGCCAGGATGTCTTCTCACAGAACCCCCACATTCCGATGCATAAGAAATACACCTTTAACCTTGAGGTCGACGGGGCATACGATATCGGGCCGATGATCGGCTTTCCAAACGACTTCTTCCTCGGATTCTACGGGTCGCTCAACGGCGTCACGACCTCCTTCTCTCCGATAGCCTTCAGCGACAAGGACGACGACATGCTGCTCTGGGGCACCTATTTCAGGTTCGAGCCGGCGGTCGCAATCACGAAAAAATGGTATATCGTCGGTCTTGTCGGTTTTGAAAACTGGCGTTCACAGAAAGCCTATATCTTCATCGACGAGCCGCGCATGCGCATCTGGGAATGGAAGCCCATCGATTACCGCGATTACGCCTATGGAATCGGTTTCGACTGGGACATGCTGGCGCGCGTGGGCCTGCACGGCCGTTTCAAATGGATGCAGCATGACGACATAACCTTCCCGGCCAACAACTGGGCGACGCCGGTGATGTCGACTGAAATAAAGATGTGGTTCTGATCATCCTCATCCCGTCCTTCCCCCTCGCAAGGGGAAGCGGTGGAATGGGGTGAATAAACGGGAAGAAAACAGACGTTTGTTAATTCATAAAGGAGCGACGATGCTGAAACGAATGGTAACGATGATCGCAGTCGGAGGCGTCATGGGAGTGTGCGCCGGTACGCAGGACCAATCGGTACAGATTCAGAAAACCCTCGATACCATCCTGTCGAAAACCGGGATTTCAATCGGCGGCGAGTTCAAGTCCCAGTACTTCGGGGCGGAAATCGGCGGTGAAGGTCACGACTCCACCAGAAGAACCAACGAGTCGAACGAGTTCACGTCGGTCGATTTCGACATCAAGGCGCGCCCGAACGACAACGTCACCGGACGCGTGGTGTTCCGCATGCACCAGAACTGGCAGAACTTCTTTTCCGACGTTTCCAACCCGATCTTTACGCGGTGGCTCAGCATCGACGGCGGCGCTCTCGACCTGTTCCGCTTCAACGTGGGCGATTACCGCGCACAGTACAGCCCGCTCACGCTTTACACGCCGGAAATCGACGTCATGTACGAGCCGTATATCTTCGCCCGTCAGCGCGAATTGGCCATGGAGGAATCGTTTATCGGCAATAACGACCGGATTCTCCAGGGTGTCAACTTCGGTTTCGACGCCGAGATCGCCCCGCTTTTTGATGAATTCCATTACTCGCTGTCGGCGGCACGGTTGCGGACGAATGAAACAAGCATTCAGAACGGCAGCTTTATCGCGAACCTCTGGGAAAGCTCCCGGCCGTTTTCAAATTACTTTGTCGGCAACAACCTTGGACTGACCTTCCTCAAGGGCATAACCCTTGAAGGATCTCTGCTCACGCTGTTCGACCACAAGGGAAGTTACCATCAGTCAAGTCTCAACGACACGGTGTTTGCGGACACGGCAGCGCAGTTTACCACCATCCTCTCCGGCCGGCCGCAGGTCGATATCGCGAAATTTCTCGGCAATGACGCTCTCACGCTGAAAATAGGGGCTGAAGTGGCGGCTTCCCTCGACGACTCCGTTTGGTTCGATGATTCCGGTCGCGTCATCCACACGGTAGATTCGCTGGGCGCCCCGGACACGCTTTACCAGGGCCTTTTTCCCGACACGACGCTTCTGGGCAAGGCAATTCGTCTGAACGTTTCGGCGGGCTTTTCACCGGGCGACCTGTGGAATATCGGCCTGGACGCGGCATACATCATGAACGACCATCTGTTCCGCAACGAGCTCGCCCAGTCGCCCTCCTTTTTGCCGGCACGTATCATGAATCTGGAAAATGATGCGGCCAACGACTCCCTCAGGCACTACACCACGTTTGACGCCCTGTATCATTCGGTATTCAAATTCACGCCCATGGCCCTTACGAACCGCTGGGCCAAGGCGCCGTTCAGGAAGAATTCCTGGACACGCACCATTTATAACCAGCGGGAACTGGGCATGCTGCTCGGCAACGCCGGAATCGATCCGTCCATCGAGCTGGTCATGCCGTTCGGCCCGGCCACGCCCAACCGCCAGGGCATCACGGCCGACCTCAAGGGATCGGCGCTCAAGGGCGCGATCGAGGTAAAAGGACTTGTGTCGATGCTCGGCGAAAAGGATCTTGACACGGTAGTAAGGCTTCCGGATTCCGCCAGGCTCGAAGTTCCTGCAACGAAATTTTCACAGATGGGCGGCGGCCTCAAGGTCGACGTGAGCAAATTCTTCCGCGGCCTGCTTCCCTATCCCCTCGAACTCTCGGGCAGCATGGTGCTTTCGTCGGCGATCAATGACGGAATCGCCGACACCCTGGCGATGTCGCCGAAGTGGGAGATCACCTCACGCTTCATCAACGCGGGCCTGTACTGGAAATTTTTCAAGCGCGCGGCGTTGGTCGGGGGCGTGCAGGTTATCAGCAACCGCCTGACCATCGATACCGCCTCCGCCGACCAGGTGCAGATGCACTGGGCGGGCGGCATCGAGTGGAAGGTATCGCAGGGCGCCGAGGTGGTCATGAGCTATGGCCAGATACGGGTCGATAACGACGAGACCAATCCTGCGATGCTCCGCGCTGCCGGCGCCGCACCGACCGGCAAGGATTTCACGCAGGACCTGGTCGACGTGTCGCTGCGGGTGCGGTTTTAGGCCTCACCCCGTTTCCCCCGGCCCTTCCTGCGGGATCGGGGCGGAGGGGTTTGGCTCTTTGTCCGACAACGATGCGCTTTTTACCTATAGTTGTCAGACAGGAAATTCGAGTAACGAATCTTATTCCATAGTCAGGCATCGGGAAAACGGGTACACCACCATTTTTCTATAGTACACAGGAACCTTATGAACAGAACCATTCGAGCAAGCATCATCATGGCAGCCAGTCTGCTGATCTATGCCGGAACCGCCCTTCCCGGCTGGCTTCAGGTAAAGCCGCTCAAAAAGAAGATCGCCGCCGTCGAGGAAACCGTAACCGACCCGCGGCTCGTGTTCCGCTTCTTTGACGAGGACTTTGTTTCCGGCGGCTATGCCTACTGGTACCCGGACAACTCCAAGGTGTTCATTCCCGAGGAGTCCGGAAAGAACGGCGAAGTGGCGCTCCAGTTCGACCTTGACGCAAAAGACTACTCCGGCGGATCGGTCTGCCTGTACAACCTGTTATACGACCTTCGCCCCTATTACTCCCGCGGCGCACTCCAGTTCTGGATCAAGGGAAAAAACGGCGGCGAGATCGCCTGGGCGGCGCTGGTCGACGATGAAAATTCCGACGGTAAAAAGACCGTGGTCCGCCTGCCCGTGCAGAATTACGGCGGTATTTCGAACGAGTGGAAGCTGATCACGATCCCGCTTGCCGATTTCGGCAAACGCGGCGTCTACTGGGACGCGAAAAAACGGGTGGAAGTGCCGTACCGGTTCGACTGGAACGTCGTGGCGGAATTCCGGCTCGAAATCAAAAAGAACGACAACCCGTCGTTCAGGGTGTGGGTTGACGACATTTTCATCCTGCGCGATGTGTACGAAGCGAAGGAAGAGGTGATTGAGGTCTACTGGGACGAGCGTGACGACAAGGTCGCTCCTCCTCCGGAAAAGCGGCCCGCGGTAAAAGACGTGAAAATGCTGTTCGACAATGCGCCGCCCGCCGGCGCGTTTGTATATGTGTACGGCGGCAAGACCGCCTACAGGGTGTTGCCGAGTACGGTAAAAGAAAACAGCCTGCTCGCCTGCTATCTCGACAATAACGACTATTCCGGCGTCACGCTCGCGCTCGGCGCGGGAGCAAGCTACAATCTCGAACCGTTGCGCAAGGCAAAGGCCGCCGGTCTCGCCTTCTGGGCAAAAGGCGCGTCGGGAGTATCGTCCGTCTACGTGGGGCTTGTCGACGACGAATCCGACGGGAAAAAGGTGCAGACCAAGGTCACGCTCGGCGATTTCGGCCAGCTCGACACCACCTGGAAATATTTCATGATCCCGCTGCGCAGGTTCCAGACCACGGGCAAGTACTGGGACGAGAACAAGAAAGCAGAGGTGGTCGACGACGTCAGATGGAACCAGTTCAACGAGATCAGGTTCTCGAACAACAAGGCGGAAAACAAGGTAGCGGCCGGGGAACCGGTCGCCCTTTTTGTGGACCATATTTCGTTTATCGAAGATATCCCGGGCTACGTTGACCCCGAAGAGTACTGGGCCGCGTTCAAATCCGACGCGCCGAACCTGATGCTGCACGATTTCGAGACGGACAAGGACAAGACCTGGGAGATGAGCAACGGGCCGAAATCGGAGATCGCGTTTGAAATAGTCAAGAGCGAAGCGCCGAACGGCGGCAGCGGCGCGCTCAAGATCGTTTTCAAAATGAACGACTGGTGCGATGTCGTGTACCGCTACCAGGAGCAGAAACGTCCGGACAGCGAACGCGACTGGACCAAACACTGGGGCATCAAGTTCAACATGTATACGGCAAAGCCCTACCAGGCGCTCAACCTGCAGGTGAACGACGCGGGCAACGAGCTTTACATCGCATCGTGCGGCGCCTCCGAGGGATGGAACGAGATCATCGTGCCGTTCAAGGATTTTTATAAATTTCCCTATTATCAACCTCCGGATG
>JAFGOU010000121.1 GCA_016926315.1 Chitinispirillaceae bacterium | reverse complement strand
TCTTTTTAAACGCGGGGTGGACCTCAAGCAGCCGTTTGCCGTCGAGCACGTTCTTTTCGTACACGATGGCGAAGAGCGGCTCGATGCCGCTCGAACAGCCGGCGATCATGGAGATGGTGCCGGTGGGGGCGATGGTGGTGACGGTCGCGTTGCGCTCGCGCAGCCCGTCTTCCCGGTCGTAGATCGACCCCTGAAAGTTGGGAAAGACGCCCCGTTCCCGCGCCAGAAAAGCGCTGACCTTTCGCGCCTCTTCCTGGATGAATTTCATCACCTCTTCGGCGAGCTGGCACGCCGGGAGAGAGTTGTAGGGAATCCCGAACTCGACGAGCATATCGGCGAATCCCATGATCCCGAGCCCGATCTTCCGGTTACCTTTTGTCATATGCTCGATTTCCGGGAGCGGATACCGGTTCACCTCGATTACGTTATCGAGGAAGCGGACCGCGGTACGTACCGTGTTGCCGAGCTTGAAGTAGTTCACCTCTTTTTTCCCGTTATTGTCGGAGATCATGCGCGCCAGGTTGATGGACCCGAGGTTGCATGATTCATAGGGCAGCAGCGGTTGTTCGCCGCACGGATTGGTGCTTTCGATCTTGCCGACGTGCGGCGTCGGATTGCCCGCGTTGATTTTATCGATGTAGACAATACCCGGTTCGCCGTTTTTCCACGCAAGCTCGACGATACGCTTGAATACCTTCGACGCCTTGAGTTTGCCGACCACCTCGCCGGTGCGCGGATTTTTCAGCGAATAGTCGTCGTCACGTTTGAGCGCTTCCATGAATTCGTCGGTGATCGCGACCGAAATGTTGAAGTTGGACATGATGCCGTCCTTCTCCTTCATTTCGATGAATTCCATGATCTCCGGATGGGAGCAGTTCAGGATACCCATGTTGGCGCCGCGCCGCGTGCCGCCCTGCTTGACGGTCTCGGTGGCGATATCGAACACCCGCATGAACGAGAGCGGCCCGGACGAGATGCCCTTGGTCGATTTGACCCGGTCGTTTTTCGGGCGGATATGGGAGAACGAGAACCCGGTGCCGCCGCCGCTTTTATGGATAAGCGCCGTGTTTTTGACCGAGGTGAAGATCTCTTCCATGGAATCGCCGACCGGAAGGACGAAACAGGCGCTGAGCTGCTGCAACTCGCGTCCGGCGTTCATGAGGGTGGGGGAGTTGGGGAGAAAATCGAGGTCCACCATCATGTTGTAGAATTTTTCGGCCCAGAGGTCGGTGTTTGCCTCCTGGTTGAATGCTTTTTCCGCGCCGGCGATGTTTTCAGCAACCCGGGAAAAGAGATCTTCGGGTGTTTCGGTAACCTTGCCGGCATCGTCTTTTTTCAGGTATCTCTTTTCAAGCACGGTCCGTGCGTTGTCGCTGATGATCACTTTTTTCCGCGTGAGACGCTCTTTAAGCGTTCCCTGTGGATGCAGTATGCATTCCGATTCCTGTTCAGCTATCATGGTGGAAGCCATTGCCATTTTCCCCTTCTTTATACTACGGATTCCGGCAGGAGGTATTTGTTCGGGGGGAAAAAGCTTGGGTGATGTGATGAGCGCATTACTTCTCCCCGTGAATGCCGGAAATAAAACTTAAAAATAGGGTGATGGCAGATAAAAATCAAGAGGAATTTTCAGCAGGCAGCCACAATATATTGTGGCTGCCTGCCGCTAATACCGCAACTTGTTGAGTAATAAAGGGTTCCTTCACCAAAAGGGTGGCGTCGATTCAGCCGGCGGAAGTGGATTTCTTGACAGACTAAACGAAGGATCGGTCGGAGGCGGAACGTATTTTATTTCGCGAACGGTTTCGCTCCACGGCACGAGGGCGGGAACCGGTTTTCCGGGGGAGAAGGTATTAACATAGGGAGATGACGACCATGGCTGAAGACAGCGGTTATACGCGCGCAAAGGGACTGCTTGAAAGGGTCGATAACCTGCGGAGGTATCTTTGACCTCGATGCCAAAGAGGAGTCGGTGACCGCACTCGAGGCGCAGGCCGCGGGAAATGATTTCTGGAACGACACCAACGCCGCGAAAAAGGCCCTGCGGGAGATAAAAGACGCCAGACGTATCATCGATCCATGGAAAAAGGCAAAGCGCGACGGGGAGGAGCTTCTGGGGCTCTACCAGATGGCGCTTGAGGAGAACGACGCCGCCATGGTCGCAGAGTGCTCCTCGCAGGCTGATGCGCTGGAAAAAGAGATCGCTCGCATCGAATTCTCCCGCAAGATGAGCGGCGAGGATGACCCGGCAAACGCCATCCTTGCCATTCACAGCGGCGCGGGCGGCACCGAATCGTGCGACTGGACCGAGATGCTCTTCCGCATGTATCTGCGCTGGATCGAACGCAAAGGCTTTGGCCACGAAATACTCGACCTGCAACCCGGCGAAGGCGCCGGACTCAAGAGCGTGACGGTTGAGGTGCGGGGCGACTATGCATTCGGCTACCTCAAGGCCGAGACCGGGGTTCACCGGCTCGTGCGCATCTCGCCGTTTGACGCCAACAAGCGGCGCCACACCTCCTTTGCCTCGGTATACGCGTATCCCATTCTCGAAGAGATTGACGACTATGAGGTTGACGAAAAGGAGCTGCGGATCGACACCTACCGCTCCAGCGGCGCCGGCGGCCAGCATGTGAACAAGACCGACAGCGCGGTCCGCATGACCCACCTTCCGACCGGCATTGTGGTCGCCTGCCAGCAGGAGCGGTCGCAGATGAAGAACCGGTCGCAGGCCCTGCGCATGCTCAAGGCGCGGGTGCGCCAGCATTACAAGGAGATCGAGGAGAAAGAGCGCGCCTCGAAACTGGTTGAAAAGAAAAAAATCGAGTGGGGCAGCCAGATCAGGTCGTATGTACTCCATCCGTACAATATGGTCAAGGATCACCGGACCGACGCGGAAACGTCGAATACCGGTGCGGTGCTCGATGGTGAGATCGACAGGTTCATCGAAGCGTGGCTTCTTGAGAGTTGACCCCGGGAAAGGCGGCGGAAATGAAAAATAAAAAGCGGCGGATGGCGGCCAGGGATGCGCTGGTTTCGTTTCTGGACCGGGAGCTGTCAATCGCATCGATCGACGATTTTTCCCGCAACGGCCTGCAGGTCCAGGGTGCGGAGAAAATCAGCAGCGTGGGGCTGGCGGTTGACGCCTGCCTCGAAGCGTACCAGGCTGCCGCCAGAAACCGCTGCCAGATGATCGTCGTGCACCACGGCCTGATCTGGGGAGGGCTCCCGTATATCACGAAAGAGACCTTTACGCAGCTCAAGTTTCTTTTTGACCATGGAATCAATCTCTATGCCGCGCACCTTCCGCTCGACCTTCATCCGAAGCTCGGGAACAACGCGCAGATCGCGAAAATGCTTGGCATCCGGACGCTAAAACCCTTCGGCAGGTACAAGGGAACGGCGATCGGGTATGAGGGCCTTCTGCCCAAGCCGCTTGCCCTGGCCGCACTCTCGGCACAGCTTGAGCGGTATCTCGGGGGGACGAATATCGTGGTGCCGTTCGGCCCTGCAACGGTCCGTCGCGTTGCCGTGGTGTCGGGCAGCGCGTCGGAGATCATCGACGAGGCGATCCTGAAGGGCGTCGATTGTTTTATCACCGGAGAACCGAAACACCCCCACCACCACCTGGCGCGTGAGGCCGGCCTGAACGTGATCTATTGCGGCCACTATCATTCCGAAAAGCCCGGAGTGATGGCGGTGGGTGAGCTGATAACGAAAAAATTCGGGATTCAGTGCACGTTTCTCGATATTCCAACCCTGGTATGAGGAGAGGGCCTGAGTGATGAAAAAAAGGACGGCGATACCGGTTGTCAGCTATGCATCGTCTTCGGGCAGGAACCGATTGAAGGAGCTTCTTGCCCTGCGCCAGACCCGTGACGAATTAATCGGCGAACGGGTGCGGGAGGTGATCGCTGACATCCGGAACCGCGGTGACGCGGCGCTTTTTGATCTTACCAGAAAATTCGACGGCATTGTGCTTACCGCAAAAACCGTGTGCATTTCGCGGCAGGAGATCGATGGCCGCGCCGCGCTCTGCGCACCGGAACTTGCTGCGGCAATACGCGAAGCCGCGACGCGGATCCGGGCGTATCACGAGCGGCAGAT
>JAFGOU010000120.1 GCA_016926315.1 Chitinispirillaceae bacterium | reverse complement strand
TGCTGGGTGTTGTGATAAAAGCAGCAGCTGTACCGGCAGAAGGAGCGATCGGGACCAAAAATGGTTTTTCATGCTGTAAGCGCCTCTTTGATATCGTAAAATATACCTTCGGGTCTGAGGAAGGCTTTCAGGCCTTGCACCCCGGCCGCGACAAAAGATTTATGTTTGACCGCAAGAAGTACCGCATCGTAAGTTCCTGGTGATGGCTCGACAACCGGGGTAAACCCGTACTCCTCCCGCACCTCGTCAGGGTCGGCCACCGGGTCCCAGACATCCACTGAAATCCCGAATTCCTGAAGCTCTTTTATAATATCTTCCACCCGGGAGTTGCGGATATCCGGACAGTTTTCCTTAAAGGTGATGCCGAGAACCAGTACGCGGCCGCCCATCACGTTACGCTTGCCGCGGATCATTTTTTTGATGAGTTCACGGGCAAAATAGCGGCCCATGGCATCGTTGATGCGGCGGCCGGCCATGATGATTTGCGGGTGGTGGCCGATCTCCTCGGCCTTGTAGGCCAGATAATAGGGATCGATGCCGATACAGTGGCCGCCGACAAGGCCCGGTTCAAAGGGGAGGAAATTCCACTTGGTGCCGGCGGCAGCAAGCACCTCCCTGGTCGAGATACCCATTTTATCGAAGATGATGCGCAATTCGTTCATGAGGGCGATATTGATGTCGCGCTGGGTGTTTTCGATCACCTTTGCCGCTTCGGCGACTTTAATGGAAGAGGCCCTGTGGACGCCGGGTTTTACCACCGCACCATAGACCGCGGCGACCTTTTCAAGGGTCTCCGGCGTGTCGCTGGAAACGATCTTGAGAATGGTCGTAAAGGTGTGTTTTTTATCACCGGGGTTGATGCGCTCGGGAGAGTAGCCGACAAAGAAATCTTTTTTCCAGGTGAAACCAGAGGCTTTTTCAAGGGCAGGGACGCACTCGTCCTCAGTGACCCCGGGATAGACCGTTGATTCGTATACAACGATCGCGCCTTTTTTCATGTGTGCGCCAACGGTTTCAGAAGAGCGGTAGAGCGGGGTGAGATCAGGGTTTTTATGGGCGTCGATCGGCGTTGGAACGGCAATGATGATGATGTCGGCGCGGGCGAGTGCGACGCCTTCCGAGGTATATTCAATCGACGCGGTTTTCAGCTCTTCCGGCGGAACTTCTCCGTTCGGGTCTTTTCCGCTCCGCAGGACGGCAATACGCTTTGTGTTGATATCAAAACCGATGACCTTGAATTGCCGCGACAGCGCAACGGCAAGCGGCAAACCGACATACCCGAGCCCGACAACGCCGACAACTGGTTGATACACTGGTTCCTCCACGATGGTGATTACGAATTAAAATAAAAAATGTCGTTAGTAAAAAGGTAGTTTTCCGTGGCGTCTAGTGCGTCTCTTTTACCAGCACGCCCTGCGACAGCATGATCCTGCGATAGTGAAAAGGCTCGATTAGCTGCTGGTCGTGGGTTGCCATGATGACCGTCGTGCCTCGTGAATTGATCGCTTGCAGGAGTGAAAAGATCTCCTTTGACACCTCCAGATCGAGGTTGCCGGTGGGCTCGTCGGCAAGGAGCACCCACGGGTCGTTGGCAATGGCGCGGGCGATGGCAACCCGTTGCTGCTCGCCGCCGGAAAGCTGGCTCGGGTAGTAAAAGGATTTATGGCTGAGGCCGGTCCAGGCAAGCACTTCAAAGACGCGGTGCTTGAGCGCCCGTTCCCGCGCTTCGGTGACCCGCAGCGGAAAGGCGATATTTTCAAAAATGGTGCGGTCGTCGAGAAGCTTGAAATCCTGAAAAACAACCCCGAGCTTCCTGCGCAAAAAAGGGACGTCGCGGGGAAGGATGGTGTGGGAGTCGTATCCGCAGACGAACACCCGGCCCGCGCTCGGCCGGTCGTCCATATAGAGGTGCTTGAGCACCGTTGATTTTCCCGCGCCGCTCGCGCCGCAGAGAAACAGAAAATCTCCCTTTTCAACAGAAAAGGTGATGTCCTGAATGGCGGTAAACCCGCCCGGGTACACCTTGGTGACATGGGAGAACTGTATCACAGTCAGCGTTTCCTCAGGAGAAAATGCACCCGCTCGGAGTGGGGACGGAAACGGTTGAACGAATACCCGTCCCAAATCCCTTCTACCGTAAAAAGGGATTCCGGAACCGTTCGTGCGATGCCGGCGGCGGGAAAGACCTTCTGGCAGTGGTGCTCCTGGAGTTTTTCGAACACCGGCGAAGGTCCGGGCAACCGCCTGAAAAGCGTGAAATCGTTATGCTGCTCCATTGACTCTTTGCGATAGTAGCTCCGGCGGATACTGGCGTAGTCGCCCCAATCCTCGAAGTCGAGATACTGCCTGAAATGGTGCAGTGAGTTGGCCTCGGTGGTGATATCGAAGAGAAAGAGACCACCGTCGACAAGGATTCGGTATACTTCCTCCATGAGCGCGGCATAGTGGTCGAGCGTCTGAAGGTAGTTGATGCCGTCGTAGAGGAACAGTACCAGATCGAACCGTTTTTTAAGGGGAAGGTGAAGACCGTCGGCGCATAAAAACGGGATATTTCGCGTTATTCCGCAGGCGCTCATTGAAAAGCTGCGGTCGGATCCAGTATAGTCATACCCCAACTGTACAAGCCGCTGTCCCAATACACCGGTCCCGGCGCCGATTTCAAACAGGGCCGGACGATCGGATGCTAGATGACGGTCGACCACGCGTCCGATGAGCCTCGCCCATTCGTCGTATTCGACATGGCTCATGAGCCGGTCGTAGATTGGTGCCAGAGCGTCGTAGACCACGGTCGGTTGGCGTCTCCGTCAGAGTTTAATGCTTATATACACCTGTTTGCGCCACCGGGTCACCAGTTCGAGGAGTTTTTTCTGGGCCTGGATGTCTTTTGCCTTGTCTGCCAGGACCTGCCAGTCGTCGTCGAGGGTCAGTGCGCGTTCTTTTACCCTGTCGTCAAGACGGTAGACCACCATCTCCTTGTTGTCGTTGATGACCGCCGAGACATCCCCCTTCTGCAGGGAGTCGATCGCACCACGGACCTGTCCAGGAAGTTCGAGCAGTGTTTTCCACCCGATGCGGCCGTTGCGCACCTTTGAGAGTTTGTCGGTGCTGTATTTTTTTACCGCTGCCGAAAATGCGGCATCCGACGTACAGTGCCGGCGCACCGAATCGAGGAGCGCATCGGTTTTTTTGATCTGTTCCGGCGAAGCGGCGACCGAAACAAGAATCTGCCTGACGTGTACCTTTTGGTTTTCCCTGGCAACGACATGGACCAGATGAAATCCGAGCGACGTCTGGAACGGGTCGCTGGTCTGGCCCACCGGAAGCGAAAACGCCTTCTGTTCGAAGGCGAGCAGGGTCAGGGTGCCCTTTTCGATGAACCCGAGGTCGCCGCCGCTCGCCGCATCCGGGCTTTCGGAGTACTGCCTGGCCATTTCGGCAAAATCCGCCCCGCCATCGAGACGCTTTTTAATCGAAAGGATTTTTTCGTACGCGGCCTGCCTGACAGAGGGCGGCGGGGCGATCTCGATGGCCAGCTTTGAAAGCAGCACGCTTTCACCGGCTTTTGGAAGGCTGTCTTTATAGGTGCTGTAAAAAGCCTCCACATCGCGGCGGGAAACTTTTATGGAGGAAAGATACTGCCGGTGGACTTTCTGCTTGAGGAGCTGCTCTTTTATTGCGCTGCGGGATTCGGCTTTGAATTTCGCGAGCGATATACCCTGCTCTCTCTGCAGAAGGAGTTCCAGACTGTCAAGTGTCAGCCGGTTCTGCTGAAGGATCGAAGCGATATGGCCGTCGAGCGCGCGGTCGACCTCCTCGCCCGTCACCTGCACGGTCGTATCGTTTTTCGCGTGGGCGAGCAGGACCTTTCCGTCGATGAGCTCGTTGATGTACTGTTTACGGTATTTCGCGATATCGCCCGCATCGGGCTTGAGGCCTTCCGCGTTCAGGCGCAGGGCGGTATAGGCGTCGACCTCCGAGAGAAGAATATGTTCATCACCCACCACTGCGGCAACACCGTCGAGCTTCTGCAACGCCGCGGCCGGAGCGAGGGAGAAAAACAGGGCAAGCGACAGGAAAACACGCCGGTGGAACATAGAGACCTTTCGGGAGAAGAGATAAACCAGAACAATTGAAAATAGCTTATGAGCGGGCGGGATTTAAAGGGGGTAGATTATCCCGGGAGTAAAAAGCCGGATAGAAATAACCCGTTTCCGAAACGGTCGATAAGGGAAAAAAAGAAAAGGGAGACGAAAACGCCGCAAGATAAGTATTTTTTATCGATAACAGGTCCCGTTTTGGTCGATAGTGAAGGAAACACGATGCATACTGTGCTGAAATTCAGAATCAGGGTGATTATTTCAATTTTATTACAACGCATTATTGCCAAACTCGATGCGGTGTTCAGGAAAAAGGGTACAAACGAACACTGGAGCATTCCCGTCTCCTGGTACGCGCCGAGCGGATTTAAAACGTACTGGGAAACGCTTGCCGCAATCGGCGAATACCAGAACGAAATGATTACCGGGGATAAAAAAAAGAATTACCTTGAACGTACCACCGACTACCTCAAAAAGAATATCGGAACCAGCGGGCTTGCAGGATTGTCGATCGGATGCGGTGAAGGAGCGCGGCCGGAGATGGTTTTGTTTGAAACCGGATATTTTTCTTCGTTTGAGGTCATGGATATCGCAAAGGGGCTTTTAGACCGGCAGGAAAAGGCGGCCCGAAGCAGAGGCCTGGACCGGATACGCTACCTGCAGCAGGACCTCAACAACGTGGTCCTGACACCGGAGAAATACGATCTTATCTGGGCGGTCGGGACCATCCACCATATCGAACGGCTCGAGGAATTCTTCAGGCAGGTACGGAAAGCCCTGAAACCCGGCGGTATTCTTGTCATGAGAGAGTATGTCGGCCCGAACAGGATCCAGTTTACCGACGACCAGCTCGCACGTGCAAACGTTATCCTGGCGACGATACCGGTGAAATACCGGAGAAAATGGCACGGCCTTCCCAAAAAACAGGAAAGGCGGATCGACAGGGAACAATTGATCTCTGAAGACCCGTCGGAAGCGGTAAGGTCGGAGGATATCCTGCCGGTGCTTCGGAAAGAACTTGACGTTGTCTGTTTTGCGAACACCGGCGGAACACTGCTGCAGCCGATACTTAACGGGATTGCGGCCAATTTTGAAATCGTGCCGGGAGGGGACGACGTGCTGCAAGAACTGATTGAAACGGAAAAAAAGCTTATAGAGGAGGGGACGATACCGAGCGACTATATGTTTTGCATGGCGAAAAGGAAGGCAGAACCAATCGATACATAACCGGGAACGGGCCTCTCGGCAAGCAGAGAGGGCATTTTCGACGATCACCTCTCTCCCCTGCTTACCGATAGCGCCTCTTTAATTCGTTCGATCCTGCTTCCGGAAGAAAGCCGGGTTTTCAGAACGGTCTGCTGCTCCTGCGCCTCTACCTCGAACTGCCTGCCGTGTGCCTGCAAAAAAGACATGATCCGGGTCCGTACGATCCCGGCCTCCCCTTCAAACGTGAGAGACAGCAGTCCGTCGTCGCTTATTGCCACGCGGCACATCCCCGCGTTTCTCGCCGCGAATTTGAGGCGAACGAGGAGCAGGAGCGCGCTTACGCTTTCCGGCAGCGGGCCGAACCGGTCGACAACCCCTTTTTCCTGTTCAGC
>JAFGOU010000119.1 GCA_016926315.1 Chitinispirillaceae bacterium | reverse complement strand
GGCCCGATCGATCCGCCGCAACCGTTCGTCGGTCGATTGATCCCGCGAATCCAGCACGAACCGGCAGGTTTTGAGCAGCGCCGCGGGTCCCGGAAACCGGTTGTTGTGCCAGAAAGAGACACAAGCCGACGTACAGGCGCCGCACAGAATGCATTCATACAATCCGTCCAGTTTTTTGCGTTCGTCAGGACTTTGGCGGTGGCCGTCGGCTTCCGGATGGCGCGCTGAAAAAGGGCCAACGGTTTCGACCGCCTCGAAAAACAACGAAAGGTCAACGACGAGGTCTTTTATGATCTCGAAATGGGGAAGCGGCTTTAATGTTATGACTTTTTTACGCAACGATGCGACAAGGGTCTCGCAGGCCAGCCTGTTTTTTTTATTGATGTTCATGGCGCACGACCCGCAGATGCCTCCCCGGCAGGAGCGTCTGAAAGCCACTGTCGGGTCAAGACGAGCCCGGATTTCGTTCAAACAGTCGAGAACGGTCCACGATGTCCCGGCCGCGAGATCGTAGGTTCTATAGTACGGTTGATTGTCCTTTGATGGGTCGAACCGGAATATTTTAAAGGAGTAATCGGTCATGGGATGCTCCATCAGGACGGTTGATGGTTGGTTATCGTGACCGCCTTGTACCCGACCAGATACCTTTCATCAACGTTCTTTACCAGGGTGTGTTTGAGCCACTCCCGGTCGTTGCGCAGAGGGAAGTCGGTCCGGGCATG
Source organism: Chitinispirillaceae bacterium (assembly GCA_016926315.1). The sequence goes on along the minus strand of JAFGOU010000119.1, from coordinate 2,263 downwards.
CGCGCCACGGCTTTCGGTCCGGGCCAGGGCGCTCGACGCGACGGCGCCGGCCACATCGAGCATGCGGCCCAGTTCCAGGGCGTCTATCAGTTCGCCATTGAATACCGGTGATTGGTCGGATACTCCGGCCGCGGCATATCGCGCATTGAGTCCGCCCAAGTCCTCGATCAGTTCACCAAGACCGTTGCCGCTCCGGTAAATGCCGCATTTCGCCTGCATAAGAATCTGCAGCTCCTGCCGGATCGAGGCAACGGACTCGGCCGCTGGTTTTTCCATAAGGCGGGTAATCTCTCCGGCAGCGGTTTCGACCGCCGCAACGGCCGGAGAGGTTCTTTCACGAGCGGCGCGCAGAAAAACGGCGATCGATCGGCCTGCAACAGCGCCGGTGAACGCGGCTTCGAGCAGCGAATTGCATCCGAGCCGGTTTGCGCCATGCACCGACAGGCAGCCGCACTCGCCCGCGGCGAAAAGCCCTGGCAACGGCGTCTGTTCTCCATCGGAAAACACTTCGCAATTGAGGGACACGGGAATGCCGCCCATGGAATAGTGCGCCGCCGGCTGGACCGGAATCGGATCGTACACCGGATCGATACCCGCGAACTTGATGCAGATCTCCCGCGTTTGGGAAAGCTTTTCGTTAATGTCCTTTTCGCCGATATGCCTGATGTCGAGGTGTACGAAATCACTTCCGTCAATGCCTCTGCCGGCTTTTATTTCGTTGTAAATCGCCCTGGTAACGACATCCCTTGTCGCCAGCTCCATGGCGAGCGGCGCGTAATCGGCCATGAAACGTTTTCCCTGGCCGTTAAGCAGATACCCGCCCTCGGAGCGCGCGCCTTCGGTTACCAGTATTCCTTTGCCGTAAAGACCGGTGGGGTGAAACTGGACAAATTCCATATCTTCGAGGTACAGTCCGGCGCGCAGCGCCGCGGCCAAACCGTCGCCGGTATTGATGAGAGCGTTGGTGCTTGGAGCATAAACACGGCCGTATCCGCCACTTGCCAGGAGGACGGCGGGTGCGTCAAACCGGCGGATTCCCCCGCGCTGCATGTCCCACGCTGCAACACCGCGACAGCGCCCCCCCGTGATATCAAGGGAAAGCAGATAATACTCATTGAAAAAGGTCACGCCGCTGCCGGCGCACTGCTCCCATAACGTGGATAAAATCGCGTGGCCCGTCCGGTCAGCGGCGAAACAGGCGCGCCATGCCGGCGCCCGGCCGCGCTCCACCGTATGGCCGCCGAATGTCCGCTGACCGATACGGCCGTCCTGCGTGCGGGAAAAAGGGACGCCCCGCCGCTCGAGCTCGTATACCGTGCCGGCGGCGGTACGGCACAACAGCTCGACGGCGTCCTGGTCTGCCAGAAAATCGCTTCCCTTTATCGTATCGTACAGGTGCCATTCCCACGAATCGGGTCCGGCATTCGCAAGCGATGCCGCGATACCTCCCTGGGCGGCGCCGGAATGCGAGCGGACCGGATACACCTTGGAGATGACCGCCACCCGGTGCGTTCCGGCGAGCTCGAGCGCAGCCCGAAGTCCGGCGATTCCGGCGCCGACGATAACGGCATCGAAGGTGTGCTCCTGGACCGGAATACGTGCGATAGCGGGTGCAATCATATCGTTATACCAAAAGAATAAAAGTGGAGGCGACAACCAGAAAAAAGATGCCCGGCACAGCAATGACGGCGGCTAACAGCCGGCGTTTTCCCGGATCGGCGACAAAAACGTTTACCACGCTCCAGAGTCCGTTCATACCGTGCAGGGTTCCTAGAAAGAAAAAAGCGAGTTCCGCGACCTTGACAAAAGGATGTGAAAGAACGGCGGTAAGGTCGGCCCAGGTCAGGGCGCCGGAGCATATGAATCGCTGCATGACATAGTGCGCGTGAAACATCAGCAGCCCCAAAAGAAGCAGTGCCGATATGCGCTGAAAGAGCCATAACACCCCGGCGCCGGAACCGGTGTAAAAAAATGGGGCTGCGGAAATCCCTTTGTGTCCTTTCATGCGATTCCTTTAATGAACGCTTCGATGAGCGGATAGGCATGGAATCCAAACAGCGCCAGGATGATGACGATCGCAACATACAGCATGTCCCGGTGGTCCTCGATCCAGAGTCCCGCATCTACGAGAAGCATGCGTAGTCCATTAAAAAGATGATAGAGAAGAGAAAGCAGTACCAGCATTTCCAGTGCCAGCACCCATGGCGAAAAGAACGCGTGCATCAGGGCGTTGAAACGCCGCTCGCCGAGCGGCAGCGCGGCG
>JAFGOU010000118.1 GCA_016926315.1 Chitinispirillaceae bacterium | reverse complement strand
TCGCGCACCAGGCACAAATGTGCCGCAGTGCGGGACAGACCGACCAGCGGGAGCGTGTTGCCAGTGGCAACGTGTTTTAGCCTGGAGAAGAACCGGTGCCGACCTGCCTGCCGTTCTAAGTATGAATCCTTTCACCTGCCTGCGCTGCCGCTGCGGCAGACAGGTCCTTATAAGGCCTTTAGGCCGAAGCGGCAGCGCAGGCAGGTACAAAGAACGGCAGGCAGGAGGCAGGCGCCCAGAATTTCTACTGGCTTTTGAGACAGCCTGCACATTCCCCGCATAATATTTTAAAGTATTCTAGTTATTCCCCTGCTATAAGCACCGAAGCGGTACAGGCATTGGTATTTGTCCGTATACATGCACAATACACTCCGGCCGCGCAATCGCCGATGTCAATACTCATTATCGGCGCGGCGGCCACGCTTTTTGAGAACACGCACCTGCCTTGAACATTGTAAAGGGAGAACAGCGCCTTGCTCGAAGACGCTCCCGTCGTTTTCGGCGCATACGTGACCACTATGGATCGTCCATTAAAGGTAAAGGTGAGGTTCCGGTCTTTTGCGGCTGCCGGTTCCGGCACGGGATTGACAACAAACGTATTGGGGTCCGGGACCGGCACAGACCTGACCGTCGCGCTTCCACGGGTCAATCCGGAGGCCGAACAGGTCACGGTAATGAGTCCGGGCGTGTTGTAGGCGGTCTGGACATAGGCCGCTGCAATGCCCGCCACTGCGGTGACCGGATTGCCGTCGCCGCTTATGATGGTGCCGGGACCGCTCACCGAATAGGTGACGCTGTTGGTCGCGTTCGGCACGACCGTTCCGTTCTCGTCAACGATCGATGCGTAGACCAGCGCCAGGTCGGCGCCGTCGGCAACGAGCGACATATCCGCAGTGTCGATTGTTACCTGGACCTTGGAAGCTGATCCGGGCGTCTGCACTTCGTGCGTTGCCCTGACGGTTCCGCCGATAAGCCCGTCAGCGCGCAGCGTGCCTGCGGTGAACGAGGAAATGGTAAAGGTGAACGGCGGATGATCGATTGCGGCTACCGAGGTGGGCGACTGGGTCGCGACGAGCGTATTGTTCAGGTACAGGGAGACCTGCTGGCAGTTGCTGTATACGCGCACGGTTCGCGAGGACTGCGCGGTCCAGAAACTGGCAATGAACACCATGGGCCCGGAGCTGATGCCGGAAATGGTGAGCGCCGGATCGCGCTGGCTCTGGTAGAAATAGTAGGAGAACTTCGGTATCCTGAACATGTCCACCACGCCGCCGCTGCAGAGCGAATTGACATACTGTGAAAAACCGAAATAGTCGTTCCAGACCCATACAGCGTCGGCCGCAAGCCAGGAGAGCGCGTGGTTCTGGCTCATGGCGGAAGTCTGGTTGCCTGCCAGGGTCAGCATGCCCGATTCGCCGCTCGAACGGGGCTGGTTGCTCGATCCGGTGAACCCGCCGTACTCCCAGTGGCCGTATTCAGAGATGGCCTGGGGTTTTGACGTGCTGTAAGTGCGTCCTCCCTGCTGCACGGCAGCCTGGTAGATGTCCATGATATTGCTGGTCTCCTGGCCGCAGGTGAACATCTGGTCGCCGGGAAACTCCTGGTGGGCCGCGGTCTGGCACTGCTGAGAAAACGACGAGGGAGGAGCGCTCTCGTTATGCACTGATTCCCACATGACCACGCACGGGTGGTTGCGGTAGTAGCGGATCATGGTGCGCAGGTCCCTGACCGAATTGGCGACCCAGGTCGCATTGGAATATCCCTGGTGCTGCCAGCCGGGCATGCATGCCTGGACCGTGATGCCGAGCTTGTCGCACGCGTCCAGGAACGCGGGATGCTGGATGTAGTGCGACAGCCTGACGAAATTGATGCCCGCCTCTTTCATGAGCAGCGCGTCCCGGTAGTGGCCGGAAAGCGGGACCGCATTACCGATGCACCCGTAGTCCTGGTGCCGGTTGACCCCCTTGGTTTTCAGGCGGGTGCCGTTGATCTGCAGGCCGTTCGAACGGGAATAGGCGAGCCTGCGGATACCGATGGTTGTTACCACTTCATCCGCTGCCCGCGCGCCGTCCGACACCTGGGATCTTACAACATACAGATTGGGCGCTTCCGGGCTCCAGAGCCGCGGAGAAGATATGGTAATCGTGTGCGTAAACGTGGTGTCCCTTCCCGCCGGTATGCTGATGGTGGATGAGGCGCTCTGTACTTCCTGGCCCTGGGTGTTCAGGATCGTGGTGCTCAGGCCGCACGAGCGCGCGTCGCCGTGCTCATTGACAACATGCGTTTTCACCTGGACCCGTGCGGACGAGGCGGAAACCGAAGGATAGGTCACGAACACGCCGCCGCCCGCGACCTTGTTTGCGTGCACCGCGTCGGTGATATGCAGGGGATCGGTGACGTGAAGCGTGACATACCGGTACAGACCGCCGTAGTAGTAGAAGTCGGGTTCCGCGTTTCCGGGCGGCACATCGGGATTCGCGTTGTTGTTGAGCCTGACCGCGATGAGGTTGGCCTGGTCAAAACGGATATCGTCGGTAATGTCAATGGTAAACGGGCTGTACCCGCCGTAAAACGTTGTTTTTTTCGTGCCGTTTATCCATACCTCGGTGACCTGCATGCCTGCTTCGAACTCCAGAAACAGCTTTTTTCCCTGAAACGATGCGGCCGGCGTGAATGATTTGCGGTACCAGCAGTAGCCGTGGTAGTAGTCATACCGGCCATGGCTTTTCGCGGATTCGAGTTCGACCATATGGGGGAGGCACACGGTCGCCCAGGAGTTGTCCGAAAACGAGGCCTGCTCGGCGCCGCTCGCGTTTCCGCGGTAGAATTTCCACGAGTTGCTGAAGTTGATGGTCTGGCGGGGAGTTGTTTGGGCAGCGATGCCGGAGAAGAGCAGAACAACGGACAGAATGACCAGTGAATGCCGGCGACCCATATGCCTAAACTCCTTGCAGGTAGGTTTCTATATTATAATAGCACTGTTTTTATAATATAAATGCTATGGAGAGCGGCTTAATCCAATTACTGGAGTTCCAAGTTTAAAACGTTTACGTTCGTAAACAAAACAGGCGATCGCGCATTTTTCGGGGAGAGGGGAGGATCAATCCCTGAATGCCTGTTTTTCATCCCGGACAACGGTATGCGTATGTTATTGCGTGACAATAAATTTGACATGCCGACACCGAATGCGATATAGTTTTTTACAGGCTCTTTGCCGGATCTCTTTGATTGACCCGGAAACGTTACCCTCGGCAATAGTCCTATGTTCATATCGATCATCATACCGACCTTTAACAGGAATGACTACCTGTCTGAAAGCCTGGCGCGGCTTCGCGGCGAACTGGGTCAAAAGCCGGATGCTGAAATAATCGTGGTTGATGACGGATCAAACCCGGGCATACGGGATAGAAACAGGTCCCTGTGCGAACGGTACAACGCGCGCTACCTGTTCTCGGAAAAGAACCACGGCATGGCCGTTGCCCGGAACCTGGGAATAGAGCAGGCCCAGGGAGAATGGATCGTATTTATAGACGACGACATATGCGTGGAAAAGGGATGGGCAGAGGTCCTGTACCCGCTTCTTTCGAGCGCTTCTCCTGATGTCACCGGCATTGAAGGAAAGGTTGTTGGAAAAGGCAGCGGGCTTTGGGACAGGGAAGTGCAGGTCCTCAAACCCGGACGATGTCTTACCTGTCATATCGTTTACAGAAAAACGGCGCTTCGCGCGGCCGGCTGTTTTGATCCGCACTTTGAGTATGAAGGGCCGTTTCACGAGGACCAGGAACTCGCGGTTCGGGTGAAGCGCCACGGGAGGATTGTATTCGAGCCAAGGCTTGCGGCTGTCCATTTACCCAGAAGGGTCAAGCTGCTGCGGATTCTTCTAAGCGCAAGCCCGAGGATCGAGAAGCTGCTCAGGGCGGATTTCTACTTTTACTCGAAACATCCGCAGCAGTACCGGGAGTTCCGCCATGCGAAAACATTCTGGGGGACCTATGGTACGGCACTTTTCAAACACGTATGGGTGACCTGCAAGCGTCGCAGGGTGTCTCGGCTGGCGAAGCATCCGGTGCAGGCTTCTGTTCTGGTGCTGTCAAGCCTGGCTGCGCAACTGAAAGCCTGGCTTCTGGTGCCCTATTTTATTCGAAGGGCGCTGAGTGCACCGAAGCGGATGAAGGTGTGGTTTGCCGCGGCGATCCCCTCGCCTGGCGGTGGCGTATACCGTCTCATGAAGGGACTGTCAGAAGGGCTGCAGGCAAAGGGGGTGCGTACCGAAATCATCTGCTGCGACACGCTGAAAAGCAGCCGCAATTATGTCCTGTTCTCGGTCGCGCTCGCTAAAAAACTGTTGCTGCATCTGCTCAGAGCGCCGGACTGGATCATTGCGCGGTCCACCGACCCGTTTTTCTGCTCGCTTGTATGCAGGCTGCTTCCTCTCAAAACAAAAATCGTGCTCCAGAACCATGGCTGGGAAGAGTATGTTTTTGAAGTACAGAAAAAGATGAGCAGGAAGCTTCTCGACCATCCGGTTACCTGGCGGGCGCGGTTTTTCCGGTTCCCCATGCTGCGCGCGACGCTCGCGCTTTCCGACTGCTGTTTCTGCGGCACAATCGATGATATGCGCTGGATCAAGGCCCGTTACCCGGAAGCCGCGCCGCGACTCAGGTACGTACCCAATGGCGTGACCGCGCAGCGCGAATGTTGCTGGGCGGACCGGTCCACTGTTCCGCTCCAAGTCCTGTGCGTGGGCACCATGGTGTGGCGCAAGAACCTGCGCTATGCATGTGCGCTGTTCGAGCATCTCACGCTCCTGCTGCCGGAAGCGCGACTCATGCTGGTCGGGACCGGCGCTTCTCTAGACTTGAAGGCGCTGGCCGGGCCGCTGGTGCGCAGCCGCATTACCGTGGTTGCTGCGGTTGCGATGCAGGAGATGGCGTCGTGGTACAAACGCTGTCCCTTTTTGCTCCATGTCTCGCGCTATGAAGGCGGCCACGCGCTGGCGCTTCTCGAAGCGATGTCGTTTGGCGCAGTGCCGTTCGTTTCCCCGATCCCGTCAAACCGGGAGATCGTTCGTGACCGGGAAAACGGCATCGTGCTCGGCTGCATCGACGCGGAGAAAGACGCGGCCGTTGTTGCCGGGGTTATTGAAGACGGCGAACGGCGCAGACACATAAGCCGCAGAGCATACGGGACCGCGATGCGCAACCGGTGGGAGCGCCAGGCAGGCCGTCTGGCGCGGGTCATTGGAGTACCATGAATACCCTGGAACTCCTGCTGTTTCTGGTTGTCTGCGCCTCGATACCGGTCGTTCTCAGGATACGCTGGAACGTGCGTGAGCTTCTCTTTGCGGCACTGCTGCTCCCAATATTCGCTCTCACCATAACGCACTCGACCCAGTTTCTTACGGTCGATGAAAAGGCCATGGTCGAGGAGCCGGTCTATCTCGCTACAAGCACGCTCAAACAGTGGAGCAACGGCGCGTTTCGCACGACCGACATTACGGTGGGACCGGTGATGCGTGTTGTGCAGGCATGCGCGGATTTGAGCGAAGAGCGATTGAAGCAGATCGCCAAGGCGCTCCACTGGCTGTTTGGTTTTATTATGCTTGCGGCAACAAGCGTGGTGCTCGCCAGGCTTTTTATAAGGGAGGAAGAGTGGTATTTTACGGTACTGTCTGCCGGATCAGCCATGCTCCTCCCAACGAGCGCTGTTGCGTTTACCATGTGCAACTATGACCTCTATTCCATGCTTCTGGGCGTCCTGGCGTTGCTGTGCACTGTCGCCGGATTGCGTTTAAGGAACCCGCGGATTGTCCTTTGCGCGGTGATCATAGCGTCGTTTGCCGCGCAGGAAAAACTGCTTGCCACGCCCGTGCTCTGGCTCGCCGCATGCGTGTACATCGCGGTCAGACTGCTTGATAAAAACGCATCCGCATCCATTGCGTCGCGGTTCATTGCATCGCTGCGTGCGACCGCAATTGTTGTCGTATCCTGTGCGGCCGTACTGATGGTTTCCTATGCCATCCTCATTGCCCTCCGGGGCGGTGCCCTGCCGGTCGAGCATTATGGGCTCAGTCCCCTGAAAATCACGCTGCCGTTTGTCTCTCCGTTTATCATGATTCTGCGTGGAGCGGGTGGGGGTCGTCTGCTTGTATTCATCGAAGAGACGGCCAAGCAGCTTCCGGCGCTGCCGATGTGGACCGCGATGACGGCCGCGATCCTGGTTGCCGCCGTTATGCTGGCAATGGTCATGGCGCTCATCGTTCACCCGCAGGTTATCCGGTTTCCCAACAGGCTGGCGCCGTTTCTGCGACGGAATCTGCACCGGGTCAATTATTCTCTGCTTGCAGTGACCTTTGGTATTGGGGTATTGTCCACCTACCTGATCCATGGTTTTTGGGCCCCGGCGCATCCCGTGGCGCCAGGCCACTATGTTCCAATGGTCGGTTTCAACGGAGCGGTCCTGCACTTTGGCGCGCAGACAGGCGCCGGCCATTTTTTATTCCTGTTCGGCTGGGCGTACGCGGTTTTTTACAATGCGATGCCAACCGCGCTTGTCGTGGTCGCCCTTGCGGCCGGGCCATGGCGCCTTTTCAGGCGCGCGCCATTGTCGCTCGCATTTGAGCTGGTCTTTTTCGTCTGCCTCCTGTCACCCGCTCTGTTCGCTTTTGGCCAGGTGCCGTTGAGTAACCGCTACTTTAATCTGTTTATTCTGCTCATGCTTATGGTGACGCTGATGCGCTATGTTCCGGTTTGCGCCCGCCTGGCGCCCCGCTGCCGTTATGGCGTTGCCGTGTTTTTTCTTGCGCTTCTCGCGCTGGAGCTGTTTCCGTTCCGTCCCTCTTTCGGCCTGTTCAGGCCGATCTGGTCGCATGCCCCTGCGTATGAAGAGGCCCGTCCCTCGGCGGGCCGGATCAGCCCGGTCGGTCATGGCGGCGGTGAGGAAGTGATGCTGGCGGGAGAAAAAATCAGGCGGTTATTTGCAGGAGAACGGCTCGACCGTCTCAACTTGTACCATAACTTTTACGGCGCCTGGCTTGGCGACCATCACGGCATTCGCGTTATTGACATGTCGGATCGCTCCGCGCGTCTCAAATATACTGACAGCGACTACTATATCGTCGACCGGCTCTCGGTTGTCCAGGACTGGCTGGCGTTTCCGGAGGGCATTGAGCCGGAATTCACCATTGCGGCGCGGGGATTTGTCCACGCCTGGGTGTTCAGGGGAGACCGGCTCGCTGCCGGGAGGATGGAATTTTAACGATATCAGAGCGCCGGGCGAGGTGACGCCGTTTCGCCAGCGTAAAAAACTTTTTTATAGTATATTTTACGGCGAGTTTAATCCGGTACGTGCAGTCGGATCAAAGATAAACAGGTAAAAGAATTCCATGGATGTACGGTTGCCCATTGAAAAACAGCGACGCGATACTGTTCACGTGGCAGGCGCGTTCCTCTTTTTTTCCTTTGTCATCTCCTGCTCCGCCCTTCATGCCTCATGGCCTGTTGACAGCGAACCCTATGGATTCCTGGGGTGCAAACTGCTCCAGTTCCGCGGATTCTGGGAATACGACATGGATTCATCACGGATCGACGAAAGCACGGATGCGGTATGCATTTCCGTTGCCATATCCAATATCCTTCTTTATTACCTTTGGCCGCCGGTATCCGAGTTCGACGGTTATTTCATGGACTCACCGTATTCGGGCATGGTGAAGCGCATCAACCACCGCTGGAATTACAAATTGATAACCGGCCCCCGCACCACAAGCGATTGTGAGTCTGACGATCCGGAAAGCAGGTACCTGCCCAATAATCCCGGATGGACAGGGGTTTCTGAGATACGGAAGCTCGTGTATGTCGCGGAGCGGTCGTTCGGATACAACCACGAGTTGATCAAGAACAAGGATACGACCGCGTGTGAGGGGGAGGGATACTATCCGATCGAGCACGTGCTGCGCAACCGCTTCGGATATCCACTCTGCGCCACCATCGACGCCAAGATACCGGCAAGCAAAAGAATCGTCCTCGATAACCTCCGGCAGCGAATGCCGGTAATCGCCATGCGGTGCGACCATATCTACCTTCTTGACGGATTCAAATACGATTCGTTGAAAAAGCGATATCTTATTCACTCGACCGACTATGTGCAGGGCGAGGACTCCATGGGCTGGTTTCCGTGGAAATTTTTCTTTGGCGAAGGACTTGATCGTTTTGTCGTCAACATCACGCCCCGGTACCGGTTGAGCCCTGGTCCTTCAAGAGGAAAGATCGTGTATTCATGGGGCGAGGGTATCATCGCCGGTACCAGTTACACTTCGCGCAAGGCCCGGGTCGTCCTTTTGAGGGAAAACAGGCGGCAGATCGGTTCCGTCGAATTGAGTGTCCGTTTGCAGAACACGACTCCCTTTTCAAACAAGGAATCGCGGATTCTGTACCGCTTCAACGGGACAGTGTCCAAGCCGTCAATGGTTATTCCTCCCAAAGGGTATTTAAAGTTTGATGTTGATGAAACAGCGGACGTCGAGCTTGTTATCCGTAATAATGACCCGTATGCCAAAAACTTCCGCATCGTATTTCACGATTTCGTGGATAAAAAATCAAAGAAGAACGCTCAGACACATAACCGCCAGTTTTAGGACACCGCCTGCGGAAGTGAAAGGAACTGCTGCCGGCCATTTGGTGCGCACCCGTGCGTGCAGTCGATTATTTTCCTTATTGCGTGCCCCTGCATTGTCCCGAACAAACCGTCATGCACATTAAAGGAGCATCCTATGAAAACGAAGGGAATCCTCGCTGCACTGGCAGCCCTGGCTATCATCATCGCGGTCATACTCATGCAGAAATTTTCCGGGCCGGACCTTTCCTCGTATCTCGAGCTCAAGGACCCGGCCATCCGGGTCATGGAGCCGGAAAAGGTTCTGGTCGTTGAGGCGCGCGGAGCGCCGAACAAGGCGGCAAAGGACGCGTTCGGCCTGCTCATGAAGACCTATTTCGGGCTCAAGGGAGTTCCCAAAGGGAAAGGGATGCCTGCGCCGCGCGCCCGCTGGCCGCTCGATCCGTCCATCCCTTCCGAGCAGTGGCTCGGCCGTTACGCGATGCCGCTGCCGGACACGGTCAACGACATTCGGTTTCCCGAAGTGCCCAAAGGAATGAGCATCAAGGTCGCCACATGGAGGTACGGGAAGGTTGCCGAGATACTGCATGTCGGTCCGTACAGCGAGGAGAAACCGACCATCGAGCGCCTGTACGGTTTTATCCGTGATCAGCACTATGTGACCGTTGGCGAACATGAAGAGGAGTACCTTAAAGGACCGGGAGTAATCTTCAAGGGCAATCCAAAAGAGTATATGACGATCATCCGCTACCCGGTGCAAAAAAAACGTCAGGACAGCGGCAGCGTCTCAACGGCAAAAGCGGTTCAAGGGAGCCGCTGAGGCGATAAGGAAAACATGCGTATGAACCCTGCCATAAGCGGTCTCACCCCTTCGTCTCTCTGGCGTTATTTCGAGGAACTTTCAGCCATCCCGCGCTGTTCCAAGCATGAGGACCAGGCAGCCCGCTATGTTCTCGGCACGGCGAAAAGGCTCGGGTGCGAGGCGTTTTTAGACAAGGCCAAAAACGTGATCGCTCGCAAGCCCGCTTGGGCCGGGCGCGAGTCGGCGCCCATGGTCGCGCTGCAGTGTCATCTCGACATGGTGTGCGAGAAAAACAGCGACAAGGTCCACGACTTTTCGCGCGATCCGATCGAGCTGGTGCGCGACGGCGATTTCATCAGGGCGAACGGCACCACGCTCGGCGCTGACAACGGCATCGGCGTGGCGACATCGCTCGCGCTCATGGAGGAGCGGACCGTGAACCACGGGCCCCTCGAATTCCTGTTTACCGTCGACGAGGAGACCGGCCTTAACGGCGCGGTCAATCTTGAACCCGGCGTGCTGCAATCGCGCATGCTGCTCAATCTCGATTCCGAGGACGAGGGCGTGGTGTACGTGGGATGTTCGGGCGGCGTGGATACGACCGGTGACCTGCCAATTACCTTTGAATCGCTGCCGGTAAAACACCGGTTGATGAGGCTAATAGTGCGAGGTCTGCGGGGCGGCCACTCCGGGCTTGAGATCCACACCGGAAGAGGAAATGCGATCAAGCTTGTGGCGCGCGCTCTGCGCGCGCTCGATCCTTTCCGGACGCGGCTCTGTTCGGTGCAGGGCGGGAACAAGCGCAACGCGATTCCACGCGAGGCTGAAGCGCTGGTGGCGCTGCCTGCGAGTGCAGCTGAAAAAGCCGTCGTGGTCATCGGGGAGCTGTGCGCCATTGTTGTAACGGAGCTTGCGGCAGTTGATCCGGCGGTTTGCGTTTCGCTCGAACCTGCCGCGAAAAAGACCGGAAAGGTCATGACGCGGCGCAGTCAGAAAAAGCTGGTGAACCTGCTGCACGCGCTTCCGCACGGAGTTCTTGCCATGAGCAGGGACATTCCGGGGCTGGTCGAAACCTCGACCAACCTTGCCATGATCAGGACCGGCAGCCGCGGCGTGGTGATCGAAACCAGCCAGCGGAGCTCGGTGGCAAGCGAAAAACGGGACGCCATGAATACCGTTGCTTCGGCATTCGCGCTCGCCGGGGCGACGGTTAAACACGGGTCCGGATATCCGGGCTGGAAGCCGGATCTTTCGTCACCGCTCCTCGGCATCGCGAAAACGGCTTACGAACGTCTTTTCGGAAAACCCCTTGAGGTAAAGGCGGTCCATGCCGGGCTCGAATGCGGTATCATCGGGGAAAAATATCCCGGCCTCGACATGCTGTCGCTCGGACCCACGCTGCAGATGGTCCATTCACCCGGGGAACGGGTGGAGATCGCATCGGTGGAAAAGTACTGGAAGTTTTTAAAAGGGATTTTGGAAGCGGTGTGACTGATAGGACAACCGGCCTGGGTTTGCGACGAATGGTCATTGACCATGGCGCTTGCTTTCTCAATTAAGAATGTCCCATGCGCGGTCCTCTTTTCGAAAATTATGTCCTTATCGAATTCCTTAAATCGTATCACCATCATGGCCGCAGACCCGAGCTTTTTTTCTGGCGCGATAAAACCGGGCATGAAATCGATTGCATCGTCGAAAAAGGACAAGAAATAATCCCTGTTGAAATCAAATCGGGTCAGACCGTCAGCGATGATTACTTTAAGAACCTGCGATACTTCAATGAGCTTAGCGGGAAAAGAGGCGGTTTTATAATTTATGGGGGAAATGAGTCGCAGCCGCGAACCGATGCGACCGTACCCGGATGGAAGGATTGCCTGAAGGCGATTGCCGGCGAAGGGTGACAGAAATTCAGATCAAACGTATCCTTCACTTCTCGGCCGCTTTCAAAGACCTCCGATGCCCCGGGGCCGCGCCTGATACCGTCCAGGTTTTTCAGGGCGGCGAGTTATTGATAGCTACCGGCAGTGCATCGCCGCATGAAATCGAGGATGTCGTTAAAATGCTTTATAAAAAATAAAAAATATTAATAATTTCACAAATGCTATAAATTTAAACTCTCAATAAAATCAATAAGATATATAATTTAATAAAATTTAAATCACTTTATAAT
>JAFGOU010000117.1 GCA_016926315.1 Chitinispirillaceae bacterium | reverse complement strand
CTGATTATGCGGGGCTGGTAGTTCAGTCGGTTAGAACGCCGGCCTGTCAAGCCGGAGGTCGCGAGTTCGAGTCTCGTCCAGCCCGCCATAATGTGGAAACAGGCTGTTTGGCTAACAGGTCAAACGGCCTTTTCCATTTAAGGCAAAAACGCCGCAGGTTTTTCAAGCCTTCGCGTAATACCCCGCGCTGATCAGGATTGGTAAAATATCACCGTTTGTGTTATAATCGGTAGTGTGCGGAAAAAAGGAGAACCATGAAAAACAATTGCTTCCACTTTTTATTGCCCTGGGGTTGTTTATCGGATGTTCGCCGAAACTGGTGATTAAAAAGGAATTGCCGAACAATGAAATCGCTGTTTGTCTGAATTGCGGAGAGAGAGTGCCTGAATTATTACGCATGATATCGACAGCGTAACGACTCGATTTATCCAGGATTATAATGGCCGCAACAGCAACTACACACTGGTACCCTGCAAAAACGATAGTAACAACACGCTGTTTTTAAAGGTGGTAACAATTCAGGTCACCAATCCAGGCCTGCAGACTGCCGGGGTTTTAATAACAGCGCTGGGGGCAATAACGCCTATCATATTGATTGCGATGGAGTCTCCGATATACGTCTGGTTCGCTTATCTGCCGAGAAGTACCCTACGGATGGAAATGATGCTCTCAAAAGACCTGTCGGCAAAAAAGTCAACCATGCCGCACCGTTCATGGGCTGGAAGCAACAGGTATTTTGGATCGTATGAAATGCAGAAGGAATTACTGCTGAAAGGCTATTATAACCGGCTGAACTACGAAATGCTGCTGCTTGAAAAGAATGCGAAATAAATTCAACGCGTCAAGATTTCTCCAAGAGTTTACCACGACCCTGCGCGTTTTCGCCGTATCCGGCTTTCCGTTCTCCGTAGCACTGCGGAGGGTGGACATAAAGACAGGCCGGGGGGGGTCGAAATGACCGGTATGGCGTATTTCGTGAATACTATTATGGGACCGTTAATAAAGGGATACACATTGGTGTAAAAAAAACTTGCGCCGTTAAAATACGGAAAGTAATTTATTCCAAGTATTCAACGACTCCTGGTTGTTGAATTAAAACAGATTAATAACAGAGGTATGCGGCAACAGAGCGGCAATTACTCCGATGAAACCTTACGGAAACAGAGAACCGATCGAAAACAATAGATTTTCACAAGGTATAATTTTACCACCACACAAACGAGAGGGGTGATGTATGAAATGGTTTTCGTTTTTAGTTTCAGCGTTTTTCTTTTTTGCCATCGCCATTGGAACCGCTTCGGGCCAAAACAAGACAAAATTTTTAATTCTCACAACAGAAGAAGCTGCATCCAATTGTGCTGGAATAAACTACTTTCACATGCATAAATATCATCAGGGATTTGAAAGCTATATAGTTAAAGAAAATGCCTGGGGTGGAGGAACTGGCGATGTCGCAGCCGAAAGAATAAGAAATTATCTGAAAGGAAGGTATGCACAGGGATTTTATTACGTATTAATTATCGGAGATCCGAACCCGGTTACCAGCAAAGTACCGATGAAGATAACCTACCCGCATCCAACACATCAAAATCTACCATACGCAACTGATTATTATTATGCGGAGCTTACGGCAAATTGGGACCCTGATGGTGATGGAAAATATGGTGAAGAGGACGATTTTTTATCTATATGGAGGACATCCGGAGTTGATGTGAGGAATTGTCCCAATATGGCCATTGGCCGTATCCCTTATTATGGCGGTGATAACTGGATAGACTGCAATGCCATCCTGAAGAAAATTGAAGATTATGAAAATGCAACGCCTTCATACCCGCCCTGGCGCTATTCGGTTTTGCTCCCGATGGATCCTGTAGATGAATCGAAGACCTATCTTTGTGGAGAACAAATTAAGGATAATATCTTTATGCCATTAAGAAGATTTTCGACTTTTCGAATATATGATGACGAGGTTCCTGTCTATGCTGAAAAAAAACCGTGTGTTGAGGATAATGTGATTAATGTTTGGAAAAATAGCCCATTTGGGCTTGTCACCTATTTTGCGCATGGTTTGGATGATCGCGTTGTCGATGTATTATCCATTGGAAGGGTGCCTGAACTAAAAAGCGCTTACCCATCTATTGTATTCTCAGCAAGCTGCAGCAATGCGGAGATTACAGGCCTGCGCCCCTACCCGATCGCGTATGCGCTTTTAAAGGAGCAGTCCGTTGCGGTTGTTGCAAGTACAAATGTATTTTTATACAGTAATACAACGAATTTCAAGTATCATTTAAGTTACCTGTTTGCCGAAAACGTATTTTATAATAACCTTGAGTTGGGGCAGGCATTAAACCTCGCAAAAAGTAAGGGCGTGGATATTGGTGCCACCAGCAAGTGCGGATTTACTCTTTTCGGCGATCCTTCGATGCTCTTTGAACCTAAAACGAGTAGTAACCCTTCGAGTCTTATCGTTAAACAGACATTCGGAGGCGGAGGCGCATATCTGAATTGGGCGGACAATAGTCAGGACGAATGGCAATTTGATATCTTTGTCAAAGGTCCGCACGATCAGGATTTTTATTGTGTAAAGACCGTCGGCGCAAATAAGACGTGCGCGACGGTAACCGGACTCGCAGGAGACTACGATGATGACCATGAATTTATGGTTTCAAGCTGGAATGGGTCCACCTCCCTGCCGTCTTCAGCTGTAAGCTGCAGAATTTATCCGATACACTATCCCTCGGTTCCGAACGCGGCGACCGGCGTTGTCGCATCCGCAGTTTCAACTTCCCAGATAAATCTCTCCTGGAAGGACAATGCCACAAATGAAAGCGCGTATGTACTACAATTTTCTTACGTAAATCTTGTGGACAGCATCACCATCGGTCCTAATATCAAATCCTATCAGCACACCGGTTTAAGGGCGAATACCGAATATCGTTATCTGATGTATGCCAAAAATGGAGACGGTACTTCGGCACCGTCGAATGTGGCTTTCACCACTACCCTGACGATTCCAAAACCGGCAACCCCCTCAAATCTTGCTGCCACGGTTCTCTCACGCGAACAGGTAAAACTGACCTGGACGGACAACGCATCGAATGAAAAGGGATTTAACATCGAACGGGCGCTATACGGAGGTGTTTTCTATTCTGTTGGAAAGGTTGCAGCCAATATTAAAACCTATACCGATAACAGCAGCCTCCAGCCTGGAACCGCCTATCAATACCGTGTTTTTTCCTATAATGACGGGGGTAACTCCGCGTATTCGGGTGTGGTGAGTGCCACAACCCACTCCAACATTGCCAGATCAAAAACCGCTTCTGCATCAAGCACCTATTCCACCACCTATGCAGCATCAAAGGGTAACGATAATTACACAACAACACGGTGGTGCGCTTCAACGACCGCTGTGCCGCAATGGTGGAAAGTCGACTTGGGTGCCAGCAAAACAATCAGCGGGACCGAAGTGATGTGGCAGAAGGCCGGTTTGTATAAGTATAAAATCCAGACATCAACCGATAACACTTACTGGACGACAAGGAAAGATTTGAGCGGTAACACGAGTACCGATCAAACACAATACCAGAGCTTCAGCACAAGTGCGAGGTACGTACGGATCTATATTTCCGCAGTGCCTGCGGCAAGTAGGGCCAGTCTTTATGAATTCCGGGTGTTTGGAAAATAGCGTATTGGATGTTATGGGGCTGCGAAAAATCGCAGCCCTGTTTTTTTGTCGACCGGTGTCGGAAAAATAACCGGTCCTTTGCTATGGTGGGGCTCTTTGCTTTTTCCCTTTGGTTTGACTGGTTCTGCATTGGTCACCGTTGCAGGACTATTCTAATGAAATCAATCATGCCGACGGCACCGGCGACGGTGATCGACGGCTCAACGCTACCTTTAATGCGCAGCAACAGGAGGCACAACATGACAAGTGCGGTTCGGTGGTCGGTTGCGGTATCATTCATTCTGTTTTCAGTACTTCAGGCGATGGCCCAGTATTCGGTCACCCTGCCCCATAAGCAGGTCACCGTCGAGACGGTGAAGGGAACGGCAGTTTTCAGCGGTGCGTCGGTGGCAGGAGCGCCCGGCAAGCCTTCGCTCCCGCACTATCTCGTATCGTTCATCCTGCCGCCGGACGTTGACTTCAATGACGTGGAGATTTCGCTAGTCAATCCCGTGGACCGGGAAGTCGCCGGCACCTCGTTCGTGCACCCCTGCGAGCCGCCGCGCGACGAACGCGGCAACCTAGTATGGCCGAAGAAGCTCGTTGACGGCAAGGACATGACCGTCTATGGAAAAAACGACTTTTTCCCGGCCGCATACAAGGGAAACGCGTCATTCGGCAAAATGCGTCAGTACAAGATCGTGGACATCTCGATCAACCCGTACCGGTGGAACCCGGTGACCGGCAAGATGCGCGTGATCACGGGCGGCACCCTCATGGTCACGGTGCCGAAATCGGTTCTTTCAACGAGGGATTCGGTGCGCGACCTGCCCAGGTGCGCCTGGGCAGAACGGCTTCTGGGCCAGAAGGTGGTCAACCTTTCGGAGGTGCAGTATTACGGCGCCGCGCCGGCGGAAACCGTTCCGCTTCAGACGAAATCGACGACATCGGACGCGAGCTCCCTCGGGATCCCGATCACCGGCAGCTATGCGATAATCACCACCAATAAAATCCTGAACTATTCGATGAATATTAATTATTACATCAATGATCTCAGTGTGCAGGGGTTTCAGGTGATGGTACTCACCGAAAACCAGTACGGCACAGGTGCGACGGCCGATGCGTGCGCGAACCTTGTCAGGCAATGGCTCAGGGCGAATTATCTCACCCAGAATATCCAGTATGTGCTGCTTGTCGGCGACCCGAATCCTGCCGCGGCAAACCTGCCGGACGTTCCGATGAAGCTTGTCACAATAGGAAATGAATATCCCTCCTGTCCCACGGATTTCTATTTTTCGGAGTTGAGCGGATCGAACGGCATCGTTGACCAGCACGGTGAAGTCATTGTGGGTAGGATTCCGGTCTATCCGGCCCCGGGTGGCAGCAGTCCGAATATCGGCGATCTCAATAAAATCCTCGGGAAAACCATGAGCTACAAGAACGCCATCGATATCGAGTGGCGAAGAGCCGCGCTGCTGCCGATTGTTCCGTTGTTTCGGAACCAACCGAACAGCGACTATTCCGTAGGAGAGGATATCGTCAATGACATTCTCAAACCCGCCCAATGGGAGCATCGGAGGCTGTACGATCCTTATAATTACACCATGGTGGATGTGTTGGACGACGTCTACCATTTTTTTGTGGAAGGCGTTGTCAACATGTCCGAGCTCCCGGAGCAACCCTACTGCAATTATGAACTGGTAAAAGAAACCTGGAAATCCTTCAAACCGGGGATTGTTACCTGGTATACCCACGGGTGGGAGCATGGCGCGGTAGATATTATCCATCACGGCACGGCCGCGGAACTTGACGACCAGTATCCGGCGATTGTTTTCGCGAATAGCTGCATGACCATGAAACCGGAAGACGCATCAAATCTCGGTTTTGTCACTGTACTCAACAACGCGGTTGCGTATATCGGCGGGACAAGGAATCTTTACCGTGATCACGTCAATATGAAATTTTTCACGGAAAGACTGGTTACCCAGGGCATGAGCGTAGGAGAGGCGTTAAGTGGGATGCGGGCGAATTGGTTCCCTTTTGAGGAGGGGATATCTATAGGATATTTGTACTCCTATAATCTTTACGGTTGCCCTGAAGTGGCCCTGAACCTTGAGCCTTACGGCCTTGCCGCGACACCGGGAAACTTCTCTGTTCAAGCGGTATCGAGCAGCCGGATCGACCTCTCCTGGTCGGGCGTGGACAATGCCCTTTACTATGTGGTGGAACGCGGGGATGAAAACGCGACAAGGGAGAACGGTTTTTCATTCGCAGCACAGGTGTGGGCGCCCAATACGAGCTACCAGGATGCGGGTCTTTTGACCGGAACAAAGTACAAATACCGGGTTTACGCCTCAGGCCCGGGGCCACGCTCCGGCTGCACGCATATCGATTCGGCCTCTACGCTTGACGGGACCGGCCAGTCAAAGGCGCCTCCGGTGCCGGTAAGTATCATTGCCAGTTCGTATGACAACAGCGCAGACCTGACCTGGTCCCCGGGCTCGGGTCCTGCGGCGGAATCGTACAATATCAAACGGTCGCTCAACAGGATGGGACCGTACGTTACCGTGGGAAACGCGACAGGGACCTCGTTCCGTTGCGAAAACCTTATCAATGGGACGACCTACTATTTCGTTGTCTCAGCAGTCAATTACTACGGCCAGAGCGGTGTGTCCAACTATTGCGTTGCAGAACCCCAGCCGCACCCGATAGCCGTGCCTCCATCGAATTTTAATGTGGCGTCGGCAGACCCCAGTACCCTGACGTTTACATGGACGGACAATTCCGATAACGAGCTTTTTTTCGATCTGGAGTATACCGCTTCCTACAATTACCTGGGAGAACCCCGGGTAGACAACGGCTTTAAAAGGATTAAACGTAATCTGGAGCCAACCGGTCAAACCGCACTGACCGGTTTCGAAAACAACACTATTGTGACGTGCAGAATCAGGGCCGGCAATGAATATGGTGTATCGCCCTATTCGCAAAGCTGTCAGGGATCGACCACTGCCGGCACGCCTCCGGGCGTACCGGTCGGTTTTGCAGGGTCCGCGCCCTCTCCGGTGCAGATCAACCTCAGTTGGGCGCCTGCGAGCTCAGGGTATCCGACATCAGGATATCAAATATGCTGGAAAAAAGATGGCCCGGGCGAAATTTACGCCCTGATCGACCAGGAGCTCCCTGCCGCCACGACGAACCTGACGTTCGGCACATCGGAACAGACCACCGTGCTGTTTATTATCAGAGCGTATCATATAGACGCGGGTGGTAGTTATTCCTATTCGTCGTTTTCAAGTCCGATTTCAGTCACCACTCCGGCATACTCATTGGGAATGCCGGGAAGTTTCCATCCTGGAGTAACATCCTCGTCACGGATACTTCTTACCTGGCAAGACAATTCGGATGAGACGGAATTCATCATCGAACGGACCAATAGTGAAGGAAATTTTGTGGTGCTCGCTCGTCCATCGGCAAATACCACCAGCTATCTGGACGAGCAGGGAATCAGCGAGGGCAATACCTATTCGTATCGCATGCGGGCCTATAATGCCAGCAAGCCGTATCCTTACTCACGATATACGGACGAAAAAACGGTCACGGTACAGGCACCCCATCCCGCTCCTGCGATGAAATCGATTGAAGCGGTTTCTTCCACTTCCATTCGCGTGGCGTGGACCGAGTCGGTAGGTGCGACGGAGTACCGCCTTGAGCGGTCGTTGACCGGAGAAACCGATGATTTTGATGAAATCGCGAGGCCCGCGGGCGATATCGAGGAATATGTCGACAATACGCTATCTCCTGGTACGACCTATTACTATCAGGTTTCGGCGTATAATGCCCTGGGCAGTTCAGGATGGAGCATGGCGGTTTCCGCAACGACCCCGGAAGAGCAGTGCGGACCTTCGATTGTTGTTGCCGGCGATCTTTTGGTGAACCTTATGGCAAAAGACCTCGCTTCAGGCGCTCTTTCGAGTTGGGGCAATACG
>JAFGOU010000116.1 GCA_016926315.1 Chitinispirillaceae bacterium | reverse complement strand
GGGGGCGTAATAGAAAAAAGCCGCAGTCCCGTTGGAGCGGGACGGGGAATTAGACCCATAGCGATTAATGATTTTTCAGCTGAAAGCTCCTGATTGGGTATCTGTCCTCCTTAGCAAGCTACTGCGGAGGACGGGCCACCCCGAACGAACCCTTTAGCCGAAGAATAATCCTTCGAAATGTCAGTAGTTGACCTGAACGTCAACACCCACGCGGAATAAATTGACGGGAGCGGGCCGGCGCTCAAGGGCAAAATCCCCGGAGCAGTTCACCAGGAGCCAGTCGTTCAGCGGCGTGAACACGCGGGCGGACACCAGGGTCCGGTTGCGGTCCAAATCCCTGAAGCGGTATTTTTTAGCTTCGTAGTAATCCGGGTCTCCCGGCGGAGCGGTAAACGAACCAAACCAGTCAAACGCGGTCGAACCGCCATCGCTGCCTTTCCAGATCTGCCGCAGCGCCAGTTCACCGCCGATTTTTTTTGAGAACTGACATGCAAGGTCAAGGGTCACGGCGCGGGAATGGGGCCCGAGGCAGTTCCCCAGCTCCCTGCCGTAGTGCACTGGATAATTATACTCAGGCGGGTTGCATGCCGATGATGCCGTATAAACCCACGGCTCCATCTGCATGTATTCGAGCTTGACGGCCGAGGCATACGCAGCCGGAAGCGGGTTGAAAAACTTTATCCCGAAAAAGCCCGCCCACTTGTCTCCCCAGGAGGTGTTGCGGAAGGGGCCGAGCAGGTTCAGAAGGTCGTCGAGCAGGTATTCTCCGTACACCGCCCACCGGCTGCCGATCATGCATCGCGCGTCGAAGGACATCAGGGCGTTGTCCGGAGAGCCGATATAGTGCTGGCTGAAATAGTACGGCAGGAAAGGCAGAAAATAGACCGCTTCGACCTCCCGGTCGACCGTAACGACCATATCGGAAAAACCGAGCGACAGCCAGCGACGCGGCGTGTAGTCGATATGCTTCGCGTAGATGATCCGCTTCTGCCCGTACCAGTCGCCGAGCAGTCGTCCTAAAAGAAAAGTGTAGTTCATCGCGCCGATCGTCCTGTCCAGCTTCATCTGGAGGAACGGTTTTCCGCAGCCGGAGAACAGCAGGCCGGACGAATCCGAATGCCCCCACGAAACGCGGTCGTTGCCGAGCTTGAGATCGAACCACGGCAGAGGGAACTTGACATACGCGGTAAAATCGTCCATGCCCTTGAGATGTGACGGAACGCCGCCGATCGGAGCCCAGCTCCGGCCGAGATGCGGGTCGTCTTCTTTTACCCATTCCGTGAGCGAGCTGTACTCGGTCTGAATGACGCCGTCGACATAGGCGAGCGTCCTGCCCATCGCGGCATACACCCTGGCGCCGAACCCGGTTCTGTTGCAGAATTCATTGCGGCGGGAGACCGAATCGATGCCGGCGGCCGAAAATCCATTCGTGGAAAAAAAGCTGTCCCGTACTGCGGACTCCGTCGTGAGATAGGGCACGGCATAGGTGCGGAACCCGTCGACGCTGATCCGCGCCGGCGTCGTTCTCCGCGGCCGTCCGTCAGGGTCCTTTGAGAATTGACGCAGGTAGAAATCGTTGATCCCGGCGTTGCGGCAGAGGCCCTGCCGTGCCGCGTATATCAGCAGCGAGCAGACCTGCTCCTCGGTGAAGGGCCTGCCGGACAGGCTTATGTCACTGACGCGCCCGGGGAAAGGGAGGATGTCGATATAACCATAGACCGGATGGCCGAGCGGAACGTCAAAGGACGGGGTGCGGGAATAAACAGAAAAAAATATCCCGATTGATAAAGATATCAATAACGCACATAGTGCAGGAAAAGGGAATCGTATCATATGATTAATGAGGTTTTTCCCCTCTGGTAAAATACCTTTTTCTGATTGAATCAAGCAATCTGCCTTCGAATATACCTTTTTGTTGGCTGAGCCGCGTCACCCCCTCGAAATGATGCCGTCAAGAACGGTGCGCCCTGTTAGGGGGACGCACAAGCTGTTATCTCATTAAGAAAAAACAACGACAACACATGCACCAACAATTACTTTTAGCCGGTTGTCGTATTCACGTATAACGAACCTGCCCCCTAAAAACATGAAACCAAGGCTCGTGCTTCATGTCTGCTGTGCGCCGGATGAGGCGTATGTCGTGCAATGCCTGCGGGAAAACCGCGACCTTTTCTGTTTTTTCTGCAACCCCAACATCACGCCGGCCGAAGAGTACGACCTTCGCCTCAATGAAGCGAAGCATGTGGCCAAGCATTATGGCGTTCCCTTTGCTGCCGACGGTTATGCGCCCGACACCTGGGAGAACGCGATAATCGGCGCCGAAAACACACCGGAGGGCGGGGAACGCTGCCGACGCTGTTTTATGCTGCGTCTTCGCAGGACCGCGGCCTTCTGCAAAGCGAATAAATGGCCATCGTTCACCACGGTCATGAGCATCAGCCCGCACAAGAGCGTCTCGCTGATTAACGAATGCGGAACGACGGCAGCGCGCGAATGCGGCGTAACCTGGGAACGGTTCGACTTCAAGAAAAAGAACGGCTTCCGCGAAAGCGCCATTCTCAGCAGAAAACTCGGCCTCTACCGGCAGGACTACTGCGGCTGCCGGCTGAGCTTGCAGGAGCGTGATTTACGTAAGCTAAAGGCGGCCGGAGCGGCAAAAAAGTGACATCCTCTCCGGTGAGGATATATTTTTGCGGTTCATTCCCGGGGCGTAGCCCAGCCTGGCTAGGGCACCAGAATGGGGTTCTGGTGGTCGCTGGTTCAAATCCAGTCGCCCCGACCATAATAAACAGGGCAAACGGCATGTTTGCCCTGTTCCCTCCCCGGTTCTTCTTCTAATTTTCCACCCGTTTCACACAGATTGCATTCATTTTCCGATGCGTACTATCGCGATTTACTTAAAATGATTTAATTCTACCGATGTTGTTGGAAAGGAATAGGGTAACACGTTTGAAGAGAATTTTGTTTGACAAACGGAGGAAAATGTTGTATAATCATTAAGAGACAGGTAATGTGAGCCAAGGTTTCTATTTGTAGGGATAAATATTCGAGGATTTCACTTTAAGATTAACGGGCAGCCAGTCCTCAACACAAGAAGTTCCAGCATAAGCGTTGGGTAAGGTAACTCTATGAAAATATCCATTTTTAATTCAAAAATTCTTATTTTGAGCTTTTTTTTATTCTCAACCAATGCCTCCCCCGCGTCACTTCTTGCCCACTGGTCCTTTGACTCGTCCTCGGGCAATACCTATTACGACGTGACCGGACATGGCTACGATGCTGTTGCGACAGGAACCGGCGTCGGACTTGCTCCAGGT
>JAFGOU010000115.1 GCA_016926315.1 Chitinispirillaceae bacterium | reverse complement strand
CGGAACATCGAAAAGATCATTGAAGGGAAGGTGATCGACCGCGGCCAGCTTATCCTCGATATTTTTGCAAAGCATGCCCGTACCAACGAAGCGCGCGTGCAGGTCGAGCTCGCCCAGATGCGGATGCTGTACCCGCGCCTTGCGCATGCATGGACCCATTTTTCACAGCAGATAGGCGGCATCGGCACCGTGGGACCGGGCGAAAAACAGCTTGAAGTGGACCGCAGAACCGTGCAGAAAAAAATAGCGGATCTTGAAAAACGTCTGGAAAAGATTGAGAAGGAGCGCGATGTCCAGAGAAAGAGCAGACAGGGCCTTTTCAAGGTGTCGCTCGTGGGGTATACCAACGTGGGAAAATCGTCGCTCTTAAACGGCCTGTGCGGGAGCGACGTGCTTGTGGAGAACAAGCTGTTTGCAACGTTGGATACCGCCACCCGGCGCTCCTTTATACCCGGTGTCGGGGAAATCGTGGTTTCCGACACGGTCGGTTTCCTCCGTAAGCTGCCCCACGATCTGGTCGCCTCGTTCAGGAGCACGCTCGGTGAAGTCAACAGGGCGCAGCTTCTCCTCTGGATCATGGATGCCTCGAGCGAATGGATCGACCAGCAGTATGAGACCGTGCGGGCGGTTCTGACCACGCTGGGCGCTGAAAAAATACCCCGCCTCGTCGTTTTCAATAAAAGCGACCTTGTGTCCGACCCGTTTGCACGCAAGAAAATCGCCATCGAGTACCGCGACGCGCTTTTCATCTCGGCGTTCAATAAAGACGATGTCCGTCTGCTCAAGGAACAGATTGCCACCGCCGTGCTGTCGTTCGAGCGCGAAAGGAAGGTTTCCGATATCATTTTACATACGACCAGAAGCCTCCTGAACAGCACGGCACCGGCGCCGGAAGGCGGCGGACCGCACTGATTGCCGTTACCTGTTCCGGCCCGACCCTATGAAAACAGCGACCCTCATCAGACCCGAGCAACTCGCCGCCGTGAGGAACCTTTCCCTTCGCGCCAGGCTGATCGTGGAGGGAATGATCGCGGGCCGGCACAAAAGCCCGTTTCATGGGTTTTCGGTGGAATTCCGCGAACACCGCCCCTACCTGACCGGCGAGTCCACGCGCATGATTGACTGGAGAAAATATGCGCGGACCGACAAGGCGGTGGTCAGGCTGTTTGAAGACGAGACCAACCTTCGCGCCTGGCTGCTTCTCGATAAAAGCGCCTCCATGGGGTTCGCTTCCCCGGGCGCGCCGCTGTCAAAACTTGACTATGCAAAAACGCTCGTCGCGGCGCTGGCCTGGATACTCATCCGGCAGCGCGACGCCACCGGGCTGGCGGCGTTCGACGAGACCGTGGGCATGAGCCTGCCGCCGCGGTCCACCAACCGGCAGCTCCAGTTGATGATTTCAGCACTTGATAAAATAGAGCCAGGGGCGCGGACGCGTTGCGGCAGCGCCATCGATGCGGTGGCGACACGTATTGGCAAGCGGGGCCTCTGTATCATCGTTTCAGACCTTTTCGACGATCCCGGACAAATCATCCGAGGCCTCCGCCATCTCCGGTTCAAGCGCCAGGACGTGATCGTTATCTGGCTGCTCGATCCGCTCGAACGTTCGGCGTTCGGACCAGCGCCTCTCAAGCTGCGTGATCTCGAAACCGGCGCCCAGCTGGCGCTCGATGGAGAAACCGCCTCACGGTTTCTCCGCCAGGGAATGAAAGAACACCGGCTGAGGCTCGAAAAGGCGTGCCGCGAGCTGTCCATCGACCTGGACGTCATCGCTACTGACGAACCTTTCCAGAAGGCGCTCTACCGCATTCTGGAAAAACGCACGAGGCTTTTTTGAGCGCCCTCTCCTTTTTCAACCCCGTGTTTCTCTGGGGCCTGCTGTTCCTCACCATCCCCCTGCTGATTCATCTGCTCCGAAGACCGCGGGTCAGAACGCTGGCTTTTTCAACGCTTCGTTTCTTTCACGAGGCCTCGGTTACCGCGACGCGGATGCGGCGGATGCGCAGCCTGCTCCTGCTTCTCATGCGTCTTCTCGCCATACTTGCCCTTGTCATGCTGTTCGCCCGCCCGTACGATCCCCGTGAACCCTTGAGCCTGCTTCGCGATCCGCACCTGACCCTGTTTACCTGGATCGACCCGACACAGAGTATGGGGTATGCCGCGGGAGGCATTACCCTGCATGAACGGGGATCACGAGCGGTGGATTCGCTCAGAGAAAAAATGGCAGCCACGGCGCGCCATTTTCATTTTGACGAGTCGTTCAGGGATTTTGTCCTCATGCAAAATGATGATCGATCGACGGCCGAAGTCCGACACGGTTCCTGCGGCCTTGATCGGGTCATGCGTTCCTGGAACGATCACCGGGCCGTGTTTTCGCTTCCCTGCCTGATGCTGATAAGTGATTTTCAACGGCCAACCACGATCATGCTGGATTCGCTTCTGGAACGCCATCCTCCGGACGCTTCGCTTATCGGGCTGAATCTTGCACCTAAAAACACGTGGAACCATAGTCTGCATGATGCACGCGTGATTGACGACAACGCCACCACCACCGTAGCCGCACACCTTTCATCGCAGGGCAGGACGCTTGATTCCGGCAGGATCGCCGTTACCGTGTCGGGAATCCTTGCCGGCGGCGGAACTTTTTCACTCGGGTCCGGCGATACCGCAACCATATCCGTACCGGCGACCAATGCCTTGCCTGCCCGTGGAGGAACGATTTCCATCACCGCGGTTGACCCGTTGATATTTGACAATACGGATTATTTCGCCTTTGAGGAGCGGGGCCATACCGGCGTGGTCGTGCTGGGCGGCCAGGAGACCCAGTTTCCGGTGTCCGCGGCTTTCAGGGCCATGCCCGGCAGCACGTGGGATCCCGTGGCGCAGAAAAGCCTTGATGAAACAACCTTCGATCTTCTCGATTCTGCCGGTGTGGTCGTGGCCGGTTCGCTCGACAGGCCCGTACGTGCGCTGGAGTCGTTCATTTCCGCGCCTTCGCCGGGAAACACCGTGGTGCTCGCAGCCTTTGCCGACAGTGACGAAGGACTTGCCGCTGCAACGTCGCTCATTTCGCGCATGACGCGCCTTGAGGCCCCCCTCAGACGGATCGAACTCGACATACCGGTATCGCCGGTTCTGCCCGACACCCTGTCCGACCTCTGGCGCGCATTTCCGCATCTTGTCACGAGGGAAGCAGCCATATACCGGTATATCGCGGGATTGCCGGGCACTCCGCTGGTCAGGCTCGAAAACGGAGCTCCGCTTATCACGTCGCTCATCGGCATGCATGGCAGGCATCTTGTTCTTTTCGCGACCCCGCTCGGGGTGAGCGGAGCGAATAACCTTTGCGAGACCGGTTTTTTCGTTCCCTGCCTCGACCGGGTAACGCGCCATGCAATGCGCTCGTTTCTGCGGCAGGACGAGTCATGGATCGCCGGTATTGACCGGAGGAACCCGTTTTACGGATCGGGAAAAGCAGGCATGGTTTTCGATGCCGGGGGCGCCTTTATCGGCCGGTGGCAGACGCAGCCTCACGTTCGGTTCAGCCAGCCCGGTTTGTACCGGATAGCGCCGGAAGGCGATCATTCACACTGGATTGCCATACACGGAGACCCGTTGGAGAGCAGGCTGGAGTATGCCGTTCCCGATGTTTCCAAACGCGATAGCCGTCAGGTTATTGTCGTACATGAGAAGCTGCTTTTTGAAACCTTGCGCGGCCGGGGCCGCCTGCTCTCAACCCTGCCCTGGCTGCTTCTTTTGCTGTTTCTGCTTGGCGAGACGCTTCTCTGGGAAAAAAAACGCCGCTCGGACAATTAGCTTGTCGTTTCCCCTTTTTCCTGATATACTTCAGGTAGTCAGGGTCTATCCGTAGGCTCCTTTGCCTGCTGTGGCTTTTCTCGTGCCTGGAGAGTATGCGGATGGACATCCGTTACGTAAGGTGAATTCTACCCGGGGGGAGAAGAATGAACATCGACATTTCCATGCATTCGGGATATCAGATCATCAAGTTTCAGGATGATCTGAGCATTATCTCCGAACTTAATGAACTGCGGTTTCTTATCGAAGGCTATCTTGCAGAGGGGAAAAACCATATCGCCGTCAGTTTTACCAACACCTCGTATATTTACAGCGGTGCAATCGCCGTGCTGATCGACTGCTACAAAAAAATAAAAAAAGTCGACGGCGACCTGTGCGTGATCGAAAGCAACCCGCAGATTATCTCCATTTTCAGGACGCTCAACATCGACAAGGTCATTTCGATCTATCCTTCGGTCAATGACCTTCCCGTGCTCATGCCGCTGTGAACCTCTGGGAAAAAACAGATGTTTTCTTGCAGACCGCCAGCCCGCAGCTTCAGCGGGATTTCCGTGCACTTGCCGGTAGCGTGGCACGCCGGGCAGGGGTCGCAGCACTTTTCCCCAGGGAAGGCCGTGCAATAACGCCGGCTGAATCCCAGTCTGCGCCGGATTTGTAGTAAATCGTCCTGGTGGCGGTCCGGATCATGAAGTCCCCTTTTTTTCCGGTTTGCGGATTGGGCCGGTCCCCCCCAGAAAACCAGCTGACCGCGTTTGAATCGCCGATATCATGGGTACAGAGGATGGCGGGAGAAAGGCGTCCCTCGCTGGCGCTGAAGGTAGCGTCAAGGGTCCCTCTGGATTGAAGAACAATGCCGTGGAACGCTCCGGACCGCGCAATATCGGTGATATTCACATAGAGCATCTGCCCGGAATACGAGCTGTCAAGCGGAATCGAAACGAGCGGCAGGTCGTCGAACCGGATGGCTTTTCTGGTGAAGCTTTTTCCGGCGGTCGTAAACGGGGAGGTGATCAGATGGATATCGCAGATCCCCTGCCGGGCGATAGCGGTGATAGTCAGGCAGAGCATGCACGTTCTGGACCGCGAAAAGGTATAGCCCTTAAGGTTGAAACCGATCCAGCTCATGACACCGTTTTTTCCCTGCACCCAAAGTTCGTTCCGGTTCCTGGAAGACTCACGCGTCGAAAGATAGCCGTCGGTCGCGGGAAGGAGCACCGTTACCATGTTTTGTGACGGTCCGGCGGCGGTTATCGCGAAAACGAAGAGAAGAAGAGGGCCCATTGTCTTGATCATGGTGCGGTCCTGTGGTCGTTCACCAGCCGAGCTGTCGGATGATCGGGGATGATGTATCAATTGTAGGGCACCTCTAAATATTCAACAAAATGCTTGACAATAGGCATTTCGACATATATTTTACAGGCAACATAGTAATTTTGCACCCGT
>JAFGOU010000114.1 GCA_016926315.1 Chitinispirillaceae bacterium | reverse complement strand
GTCGGTGACGGCGATCCCGCCGATGGCGTCGCAGGCGAGTGACGATTCCCTGAGCGCCGTGTCAAACAACCGGCCGATCTTTTCAAGGTGTGCGCGTGAGGCGATTTCGGGAACAACACCGCCGAACCTTGTATGTTCCATCTGTGAGAATACCGCATTGGCGACAATACGGTCATCGTCAATCAAGGCGATGGCCGTCTCGTCGCATGACGTTTCGATGCCCATGGTGATCATGTACGAGGTTACCTTACGAAGGGTGCAAGCTGCCGGCGCTGCTGAAGGAGTGGCCTGAGCGCGTCGGAACAGTTGATAATCTGCGTCGAACGGTTCTGCGAAACGAGCGAAAGGCACATTTTTTCAAGGTACTCGATTTCAGCGTCGCTTAAAAATTGTATTCCACCACAATCAAAGGCAATACCCTGGTTGGATCCGCTCTTTATCAGTTCCATGAGGTTATTATACAGCGCATTAAAATCCGCTCCCCCGGTGGCAGGGGAAAGAAGCTGCAGGATGACCGGCGTGCCGGTTGAAGTAACCGGTTTCGACGCCTGAGGCGGCAGGGAAGCGCTGGCAGGTGTTTTTTGCCGCCCGCGTTTGGTATCATCGGGATACGCCTGTTCTGCTGACGGGCCTTCCTGCGGGGTGCGGGGCTCTGGAGGGTACTGCTCTGTAGCGGTGGACTTCAACCGCCCTTCCTGGAAAGGATCGGGCGGAGGCTCATCCAGTGCCTCGGAAAAGGTACCGTGGACGTTGCGCATGATCCTGATTTCACCGTCGTCAACGAGTTGTTGCTCAATTGGCTCTTCGAACTGCGTCGACATATCGACGATCGGCGCCTGAACCTGAATGGACGCGCGTTCCTTCCTGATCGAGTCGAATTCAGCCGTTTTTTTCACCAGTTCCGTTTCCAGCACTCCGATCCGCGCCGAGATCCGCGCCTGGAGAATCCAGGTCACGATTGAGACGATTGTTGAAACGGACAATATGGCAAGTATCGCGATGAACAGATGGAGTACGGACATGTGGCGTAATACCTCTTGTCAAGCTACCCTTGTGAACGGATACCGGACCGGGCGGCAGCCGGTTCATGACGGATGTTCAACCTTACCATATAGTACGGTTCCGGCATGGTTTCGGCAAGAGCAGCGCCGGAGGAGGGGCAAATGATTGACAACGAATTCCGCACATGACCCTTGCTTTGGGACGCGCGGATAAATATTATTAATAAACGGCATTGATGGTTATAAAGAGGGATTTCCCGTGAGCACAGGCACCTTGCAGGAAGAGCGAAAAGGCGCGGCGGTTTGCGACGGTGAACGCCGGGCATTTCCGGTAAAAAAAAGCGGTTCCCTGCGGCGACGGTCGCACGAAAGAGGCTATTTGGTGCTCGTCGTCGACGACGAGATGGTTATCTGTCAATTACTCCAGACGTTTTTTACGAGCAGGGGCTACGAAACGCGGTCGGCAATGAACGGTAGGGAGGCGCTTTCGCTGATTGCCGAGCGATCGCCGGATATCGTGATTTCCGATATCCGCATGCCCGTCATGGATGGCATCGAGCTTTTCAGGACGATCAAGGAGCGCTACCCGCATATCAAACTCGTGCTTATGACCGGCAACAATATCGAGGAATACCTCACGCTCATACGGCACCACAATATCGGCAATATTCTGGCAAAGGGCCCGGATTTCAGCCTCAAAGAGGTCGACCGGTACATCGCGTCCATTCTTACCGGCGATATTTTCGGCATCGACCGCTATTTTCCGCGAAGCAAGGTGCGTCGCGTTGTCATTGACAGCTATGCGCGATCCGAGGAGGTATGCGCCCTCATTTCCAGGCAGTGCCGTGATCGCAGCGATGTGTTCCTGAAAATGGCGATCGACGAACTGATCTCCAACGCTGTTTTTCATGGGGTGCTGCAGCTTTCAGGCATACCCCGTGAGCAATGGCGCAACGATATCACGGTCGCCTCACACGACGCCATAACCGTTTCATGGGCAAGTGATGCGGAGAAAATCGGGGTTGCCGTGGAGGATCCCAAGGGGAACCTGAAGAAGGTTGATGCCCTGCGATGGCTTGATCAAAGCGAAACTATTGGAAGAGAGCTTGAGGAACACGGAAGAGGCTTGTATCTTGTTCGACGCCTTATTGACCGGTTCATTATTAATATCGATCCGGGAAAACGAACCGAATGCATTGTTCTACAATATTTCAACCGAGACCACCTCAATCAGCATAAGCCACTGCAAATTCATGAGTTATAAAAGACGACCGAGTGTTTTTTAAATAATCGTCTCTTTTTAGGGGTTATTTACACCATTTTTTATGCGGCCTTATTTCCTTTTTCGGTAAAAAATACCTCAGTTTCTACTTTTTCCCCAACTTTTTTTATAAAAATCCTGATGGAACATCACTCTCAATACATTGTCTCTTATTGAGATATCTAATAGTACCAACATTGGCATACGAATCGCTTTCTTCAGTACCACGAGTTATAGCGATGCATAGTATGTTTACCATTCTTGTTATAGACGATGATGCCGGGTTGCGCGAGAGCCTCACCAAGTATCTGGTAAAACTCGGTTGTGATGTATCAACTGCGGATACGGCTGAAACAGGTATACAGAAGATACAGCGGGTGCACTATGATGCGATTTTTGCGTCGCTCTGTATGCACCGCATGGGTGGCAGAGGAATAGCCCGCTGGGTAAGGAAAAACAACGGTAGTGATACGAAAGTTTTCATCACCACGAGCTGGAAGGGCGAACTGGAGAAAGGGATGCTTCATTACGACGGCATCAACGACGTCATCAGGAAACCGTTCAGCTTCAGTGAAGTACGTGACAAGGTGCTGGAACACTTAGGATGATCGATTTTTACGATAACGGATTTGTACGGTCGGGATTTGACTGCCTGCTCTGCATACAGCACCGTACATTTCCGTTTTTTATTTCCTGCCTGACGGTTCCCCGGGTGCGTCACATGAAGAGCGTGCAGCTCATTTTCAATTTAGTCTTGGAACTATCCGCCTGAATAGCACCGGTTCTCGTCTGTAAGGTCACGAGGAAATGAAAAAAGAGCCAGGGCTTCGGTGTGGAGACGGTCTGTTTGTAGGCGTTGAAATCGGAAGAGGACGGCCGGTACGCCAGACGCCAGACTTCTGCCGAGGAGAGGTAGGTCATCTTCGTTTGAGATTGACTCGGCTGGAAGCGCTGAATCGGCGTGAAACCCGGTACGTCCGAGAGCGGAATTGTATCGTTATAGATGGTTGAAGGATTAATGTTGTCCGAGAGCGAATCGATTATCATGGCGATGCTGATACCAAGATAATTGGTATCCCCTGGAGAGATAAATGGCAGGTCTACATACAGGGAATCGTCCAGGCTTGATGAAGCGCACCCCAGTTCATAAATCGACCGGTCTCCAAGGTACCCCTCCTTGGCAATAGCCGATACTTCGAAGGTGCGGGGGGCATCGACATAATAGTAAAAAGTATCAGGAATTGAGGGGAGATTATCGTCATCAACAACGTATACGGCACCCCGGTAGGTGGTATCAAACGAAAAGAAGGTTTGCTGATGGTCTGTCCAGAACGCCGATCCTGAACCTGCGACGAGACTGTCCACCTCGGTCACCACGGTATCCGGCGCCTGTGCGCCGGTATCCAGCACGCCCTTCAGGATCCAGACATACCGTTTAACGGTACCGTTTGAATCGAATGCCGCAGCCTTGAAATTGACCGTGTCTCCCCTGAATACGCCCTTGTCGTCGTACCATACAAACGTATCCCTGAGTGCGCGGACCCGTGGCGTGCCTCTGTTGATCGTGACCGTGACCGTTGCATCGGAAAACTGTCCGTCGTTGTCAGTGGCGGTTATGCGAATGGTTTTTCCCCCATCACGAGTGTACCGGAAGCGGAGCGTATCGGTGAACTGCGTGGTATTCGGCGGGATCGTGATCGTATCGCGTGCTCCGTCACCCCGGTCACCGATGATGGTCACAAGCGTACCATTGGTATCGAGGGTGCTTATGATGACCGGAATGGTATCGAATATCCATGCTTCAGCCGGTGCGTGGACGATCAGGGCCGGTTTTCCCGACCGTACGATTAAAAGCGTCGGATGATGATATGCCCCTGACCAGAGCGAATCGTTGTCCCGGGCATAGGCAGAAACAGCATATCTGCCCTCATTGCCGACCGGAATGATAAGGGGGATCTCGCGTGAGCTGCTCTGCGTCTCAAGGCTGTCGCCGCTTGCTGGATTTTTAAGGACAATGCGATACCGTTCTATCGAACCATTCGGATCGGTTGCGCTTACCGTAAATCTGATCTCATCGTTCACCCAGGTCCCTGCCGTATCGAATGAAACCGCGTTTACCACCGGCCTTCCCGGGTCGATACGGATCGAGTCGCGGTAGGGCTCGCTGGTATCGCCGATACAATCGGCAACACGCGCCGAAATGACCTTTTCCCCCGGAGTCCCGAAGGAGAGGAACAGAAACGGCTCGCTGGTCACGGTATCGACCGGGGGTGTTGCGCCGTCCACCTGCCAGTGCCAGGCGGTTATGCGGCTGCCGGAGTATCCGGGGGTGGCAGCGACCTCGAGCGTACAGGCACGGTTGGTGTAGACGGTCCCGGCAGGTTTAAGTATCCCGGTGACGACCGGCCGGTTCTGGATAACCGAAATCGATACCGACAACGTATTCGACAGATCGCCAAGTCCGTCCTTTGCCCAGATCCGCACGGTTTTTTCCCCACGCTCTGTCCAGGTGAAGGTGAAACCGGTGTCCATGTGCGGGAGCGGGAGCGCATAGACCGTGTCCAGTGCGGCGTCGCCCCAGAAGAGCGTGTCCACCGTGCTCTTCGGACTCCTTACCGCAAGGGTAAACGTGGCGGGCATACGGGTGCTGACCGAATCGACAGATCCGATAACGGTTACCACGGGTTTTCCCGAGATAATTGTAACCGAGTCGATAAACGGCAGGGACGAGTCGCCCCGGACGTCGATGGCCACCACCGACACCGCTTTTCTGCCGGGTGTCGGGAAGATCGCGGCAATAGAGGTGCCGGTGACGACCGTATCCTGAACCGCGCTGCTCTCCGGCAGGAGCCAGACGGTTTTATCGACGGGTGATTTCAGTATCCCGCTTTTACAGGCGACCGAGAGGGTGCAGCGTTCCAGAGCATATATCACCGGTCTGGTCAGGGTGATGGAGGAGACGCTCGGCCGGTTTTCAACCACCTCGAAGGTCACGGTAACCGTATCCGAATATTCACCGTCATTGTCGCGCGTCCACAGCGAAATCGACACGGTGGCGGGAATGTCCCATTGCAGCGTGAAGGCGCCATCCGTTACCGGAACGGATTGGTACAGAAACGCGCTGCACTTCTGCCAGAAAACCGAATCCACCCTGCCATCGGGATTCACGTCGTGCGCTTCGAACCATACGGTCATCTCCTGACCTACGGCAACCGTATCGGATCGCGGGAGTATTTTCTGCACGGAAATGACCGGCCTGAACGGCCTGATCCTGGTGCTGTCCACCCGTACCGGCGAGGTATGGCTGGCCCCGAGCGTGTCCCTGAGCACCACGCAGACTTTGAGGTCGATGCTGTCGATATCGTCTCTGTCAAGCATACCGACGCAGAACGTCGAGGCCGAATCGCCCGCCGGCGCTTCCACGATCCGCGCGATCGTGTCGCCCGTGCCGAGCCTGATGATGTTCCAGTACATGAGTGCGCCGTTGTCGCGGACCCGGTCGTGACGGGAGGTCCTGACAGTCCAGCATGCCCTGCGGCCATAGGCGCTGTCACCCGGAACAAGGGTGAATTGCAGATCGTAGACGCTCGTTTCCTCCACGATCCGTATGCTGGCCAGTGACCCGTGGTAGCCGTAGCGGTCGATGCCGAACACGCTGACGTTCGATGTTTTTTTCTCATCGGTAAGGAACACCCTGGTGAGCCGGTTGTCGGTGGTCACGGTATCGACACCGTCGACATTCCAGACGAACGTGTCGGCGGCTGCGGTCACGAGGAGCGTTTGCACGAGGCCGGGAAGGAGCCCGATGGTTGTCGTGTCCGGAATGAACCGGACGACGGGAGGGTTGGCCCTGACCAGGCATGATCCGGAAACCGGCAGGGAATACAGTTGTGTTGAGTCGACCGCCACAACGGTAAAACCGAGGACGCCGCTGTCGACGATCGGGTTACGGGCAGTCAGCGTCGTGTTATAGCTGGCGGGCCCGCGAAGGATGAAGGTATCGTTCCACCGCCCCGGGCGTGTCGAAGCGATGATCACGTAGAGGGAGCCGCTGTCACGGTCATTCACGAAAATCCGCACACCGGGCTTCTGGCCCGGGAACAGGGTATCGGCCATGATCACCAGGGAGTCGATGACCGGGCGGTGGCCCGGCACTTTGATCTGTATCGAAGCCACGGCGTCGCGGTGCCCATTGATTGAATCAACAACAACGGCTCTCAGCAGGACGGGTCCGGGCTGGGTAAAAGCGAACACGAACGGGTCGGCAGGCCCGAGGTCCGCGGTGGAACCGCTGTCGAGGTGCCATTCAACCGAGAGGCCGAGGTTGGTCGAATCAGGGAGCGGCGGCGGAAGCAGTTTCCACTCGCCGGTTTCGTGGAGCCCCAGAAGGGTGTCGCCGGTGATACGAAAGGGGTTCCCGATCCGCAGAACCTTCGTCACGACCGTGTGCCGGTTATTAGGGTGACGGCCGTCCACGGTCAGGGTGCAGCTACCGGCCTTGAGAAAGTACAGGGTGAGCCGGTTGTCCGGGAACTCCCGGTAAAAAAGAGACGTGTCGATAAGTGACGGGTCGGAAAAAGAGGCGGTCAGCGACTGGAATGTTTCTTTTCCAAGGGTAAACGGGATGTGCGAGAGGGTGAAGATCCGCAGATCGTTGGTATCGATGAGCGACCATTGCGGCGTGATCCGGTAGCCGTCGGGGGGATAGTCGGGATCCCGC
The DNA here is from genome assembly GCA_016926315.1 of Chitinispirillaceae bacterium. The sequence goes on along the minus strand of JAFGOU010000114.1, from coordinate 8,298 downwards.
ACGTCGAGGCTGCGGTCGATACAGCAGGGAAGGAGCGCAAAGAGCGCTGCGGCCGAGGTGATTGTTTTTTTTATCCGGGCATTCATGTCAGAAAATATAGGTCAGAGTGAAACCAACCGCGCCGACGCTCGCCACGGCAAAACCGACGGTCCTTACCATAATCCAGTTCTCCCCTTTTTTGCGGAGAACCGTTGTCCCTTCCCTGCGGTAATCCTTATAGTATTTCCATGCCATTCCATGCCCTGCAGCCGCCAGAACCCCTCCTGCAAGAACAAGCCCTCCCGTGGCATATTGCACCGGTTTTTCCCAGTTCACCGGCGGCCGTTGAGCGCGGGACCTCCCGGGTGGAGTCGCCACCGCGGAAGGTTTCTTTCCGTCAAGGCCGGTCGCTTCATATTCCTTTCCCAACAGCGCCCGGCTATCGTCGTTTTCAATGACCTTCGGCCACTGGTACGAAATCGCCACTCTTTCATCCACCGGGACCATCTCCCGCTGCCGTATGAGCGATGACGATCCATTCTGGAAAAACGTCACCTCCTTGAGGGCAACCGGCGTCGCATTTGAACCGATGTCCAGTCCGAAGGTGCTGTAGCAGATGGTGCAGTTTGTCAGAGAGATGCCGATCGCCTCGGAAGTCACTTTTATACCGTTCCAATCGAACGCTTCAGGCATGATCCGTGATGTCGGCAGATCGCGCGACGAGGTGAACCTTATGGGACGCAGGATGGTGCCGTTGCAGATGAGTTCGCCGCGAATCACTATTCCCGTGAAATTTTCAAATCGCAGCGTGCTTCCCGGTTCAAATCGCAGGGTCGTGCGCGGGAGGACATGGACGTTGCCGGTGATCACATAGTCATCGGCGGGATAAATGCCCGAAAGTTCGCCGGTAAGGTAACGCTGGGCAGAGCTATGGAACGGCACGACGATGAGGAATAGACATGCTACCCCCGTTGTCTGTAAGTTCATGCGCACCCTTTTCTGACGAAAAAACAAGCGACGGTCCTGCAGCGAAATCACCTTTTTCGCACCTGGAAATATAAAACGCTCCCCAGGGCCGGGGCCATAGAAAAGCGGGCAGGCACGGGCGCAGGAAGCGCTCTATCGCAAACCCAGCTGTTTGATCTTGCGGGAAAAATTCGATTGTGCCATGCCGATGGCCTGCGCGGCAGCGGTAATGTTCCCTTTTGCACGCTCCATGGCGCGCGTAAAGAATTGTTTTTCGAACAGTTCCTTTGCGACCCGATAATCGCCCGGTATTTCTCCGGGGGTTTCAGCGGAGGTCGGCGATTCTCCTGTTGGCCGGCTTTGATTATCCGCGCACCGTTTGATGCACGACGCATCAAGCACCGGTTGGTCTGAAAAAACAGCCAGCCGGGCCACCAGGTGTTTCAGTTCCCTGACGTTGCCGGGGAATTCCCGTTTTTGAAGCAGCGCGAGCGCGTCGTCTCCGAACACCCGTTTGACGCCAAGGTCGGCGCACATCTGTTCGAGAAAATGGCGGGCGAGAAGCGGAATGTCCTCGGTGCGTTTTTCAAGCGGCGGGAGGGAAAGGATGAATGCGCTGATCCGGTACCAGAGATCGTTGCGGAATGCGCCGGTTTTTACCATTGCTTCGAGGTCCTTGTGGGTGGCGCAGACCAGCCTTGTTTCCACCTGCAGCGGTTTCGATCCGCCCAGTCGTTGTACGATTCTGTGTTCGAGAACGCGCAGGAGTTTTGCCTGGACCTGCAGATCCATGTCGCCGATTTCATCGAGAAAGAGCGTGCCGCCGTGGGCGAGCTCAAAACAGCCCTGACGCATGCGGTCTGCGCCGGTAAAGGCGCCTTTTTCATGGCCGAACAGTTCGTCCTCGGCAAGGTTGACCGGCATTGAGGCGGCGTTGGTGGCGATGAACGGTCCCTGGGCGCGGCTTCCCTGATAGTGGAGCGACCGTGCCAGCAGCTCCTTGCCCGATCCGGACGGGCCGAAGATGACCACGGGCTCTTTTATTGACGCGAGTCTGGCTGCCTGGGTGAAAAGGTCATTTATCACGCGGGAGGCGTAGACGGGTCGCGCCACGTCACCCTCTTTTTGTTGCAGAAGCTGGCGCCGGAGCTTGACCCCTTCGAGTGCGTTTCTGACGCAGGTACGGACCTGCAGGAGACGCAGCGGTTTTTCGAGAAAGTCATGGGCACCCAGCTTGAACGCCTGCGAAGCAAGCGCGACCGAACCGTGTCCTGTTATCATGACAACCGGAAGCTGCGGGGCGCGGCTTTTAATCGACTTGAGCAGGTCGATGCCGTTCTCTTCACCCAGTTTGATGTCGAGCAGGGCAAGATCGACCCCGGCGCCGAGCGCGGTCTGGGCCTCGCTGATGGTGGCGGCGGGAATGACATCGTAACCCTCCTCGGCAAGAATTTCGCTTAACGTGGAGCGGATTTCGGCTTCATCGTCAACAACAAGGATGTTCATCCGGTTCATACCTTTTTCCTCAGGGTTATGGTCACGGTCACGCCGTGGTTTTGCTTGTCGCCCGTGGAGGCGAGCGAAACGGAACCGTACATGGACTCGACCAGCCTTTTAACAACAGGGAGTCCGAGACCGGTACCGCCTTTTTTATAGGTCACATAGGGTATCCACACCTGTTCGATCCGGTCCTTCGGGATACCCGGTCCGTTATCGGCAATCGCGATGGTGACGGTATCGTCCTGCTCGCTTAGGGAGGCAATAACGGTCGTTGCTCCGCCTTCAAGCGCGTTTTTCCAGAGGTTGAGGAGTACCTGATTGAGGAGCCGCGGGTCGGCTGCGGCTGTTGCGGAACCGTTCGCGGTGGTCTCGATCGAAGGCTTCATGTCCGTTGCAACGGCCTGGATGAGCGGCATAATGGCGATCTGCCGGAGCCTGACGTCGGGTTCGCGGGCGAAACTGCGGAACTCGTTGACCAGGTCCTCCAGGTGTTCGATCTGAAGGGTGATCCGGTCGGCGTATTTTTTCAGGTCACTCGCGCGAATCTGTTCGTTGCGTTCGATTTTTTCGGCGATGCTGTCGAGCGTCAGACGGATCGGCGTCAGGGGGTTTTTGATCTCATGGGCCATGATACGTGCGATGTCGCGCCAAGCAATCTCCATGCCTTCAGCCTGGGCGTGGTCACGGAAGCGGTGCAGCTCCTCCTGCATCTGTGCCATGGATGCTTCGAGACGCCGCAACGATCCGCTTGAGGTAACGTCGATGTTCGCGCTTTCGCCTTTTCCTATGGTGTCGGCCGCTTTCGACAGCCGTTTGAGCGGCTTGGTCATGCGGCTCAGGATATAGAGAGCAAGGGCCAGGGAGACGCTGAACAGGGCTAACGAAAACCAGACAATGGAGCGTCGCTGCTCGTCCATGATGACCGGGATCATCGCCCGCCACTGACGGTGGCGTTCCATGCTGGAGAGGAGCGCGGTTTGGCCGGCGGAATCGGTTTCGGCGATCTGTGTTCTGAGCAGTCCGTCGAGGTTCGGGTCGATGCTCTGTTCAAGAAGCGTGCGCATGCGGTGCAGGTAGTAGTGCTGCACCGGCCAGAGGAAGGCGGTAAAAAGGACCGCCGCGATCATGATGATCTTCCATTCGAGTTCAAGGGAGGTCAACAGGCGGCGTATCATTTTTTCTCATCCTTGAGCATGAAACCGCACCTGAGCTTCTGGTGGCCCCAGACTTTGCTCATGTCAACCGACCGGTTGAGTTGTGATACGCGGCTGTACAGTATTTCCGCCTCAACGGCGCAGGCTGTCGCTTCATACGGCAGGGTGAACTCCCAGCGCGAAAAGTCGCGCAGGGCCAGGAGGATCATGGGGTATTTTTTCGACGTGGTAACCATGGTTGATGCGGAGTCGGTAAAGGTATAGGTCAGGTCAACGACGTTGCAGCGCAGCGACCTGATGGTGGCGGCGGTATCGGCCCTGTCGGATATGGCGGTGAACCGGAAATTGAGCGGAATGCCCGCGTCGACGAGTTCTTCGAGACGGCGGTTCAGGGGCATCTCCATTTTTATCGTCACTTTCCAGGTCGCGGGCGTGATCTTTTTCATGGACACGACCGCCAGCGAGGCGGCATCGTCGCCGGGTGAAAGCCAGTTGCCGGTGAAGAGCAGGAGGCCGATGACGCCCTGTTTAATGGATTCGAAGAAGTTCATAAGGAAAAAGAGATCCCCTGGAACGGTCCTCCCGCTTTCGCATGTGTGGGGAGGATCGGGCCGGAAGATGGTTATCCGATATTGCCGAAAATGACCCGGATGCCGATACCCGGGGTTATGCCGAAAAAGCTGTTGCTTGTCGCCTGGCCGAATCCGCTGCTCGAATAGTAGAACAGCGCATTGAAATCGCCGCCGATATGCATCCACGGAACGAGGGTATAGGTGGCGCCGCCGTGGAGTTCGGTGGACATAAAGGCGGCAGTCGCCCGCTCGCCATTTTTCGGATCGGTCCATGCATCGGAAAAGGCCGAGGTCTTCCCGATTGGCGAAGTAATCTTTTGCACCTCAACCGCGCCTGCGCCGATAAATGCCCCCAGGTAGATATTCCAGTTTTCCTTTACCAAGGCTTTCTCTATCAGCAGGCCGCCGTATCCAAGACTCACTTTCAAGGTGACATTGAGGAGGGAGTCCGGGGTGGTATCGCTTGCCGCGAATGCGGTGCTGACATATTTGCACGAACCGCCATAACCGCCCCCTCCGATTCTGATGCCGTTACCAAGACCGGCATAGCCGAGTCCGCCGCTCATGGCCAGCATTTTATACCTGCCCTCGAGCGTGGGAAATAAGATTCCTTTCAACTTCCCGTCCGTATTCACCAGATCAACTACCGGATCCATGGTAACGGCCACAAGCCTGTTTGAAAAACCGCCGGCCCCGCCATATCCCTGTACCCTCGACTTCTTGACCGTATTCGACATGTTCTGGAGGATCTTCTGGATATGGTGGTCGTCGGTGATCACGATGACGGTGTCTTTTTTTGATTTGATCAGCAGCACCGGGTCGGGCGGTCGAAGCCTGTTATCGGCGGTATCGGATGCAGGAGCGGCGGCAGATTTCGATTCTGTCAGCGATGAATCGCCGAAGGTTGGTGCGGTTTCACTACGATCAACGGCCTGCGTATAGTCCGTGGTTTTAAGGGAATCCTGGGCCTGCTGCGCCGAAAGCAGGCCCGCTGCGGCGCATATGGTCAGGGTCATCAGGTATTTCTGTCGAGAATTCATGGCTATACTCCTTGTTATTGACAGGTGACGGTGAGGGAACGATCATCCAAGATTGCCGAACAGTATCCTGAACCGTATTCCCGGGTTCATGGTAAGGAAGCTGTCGGTGTTGAAATTGAATCCCGAATTCGAATGAAAGAAGAGAAGGTTCGCGTCCGCTCCCACCACCATGAACGAACTGATCTTGTACGAAATCCCGGAATGAATATCGAAACAGAGCAGGGGAGCGACGGTCCAGTTTTGCGCCAGGTTGGCGGTATCGTATTCGCCGACCGTGGTAAAGGCCGAATTTTTTTCACCCGAAAGGAAATTCTTTCCGAGGATGAGGGCGCCCCCGCCGAACAGGCCGCCGATGTTTAACGTTACGTTGCCGGCAGTAACATTTTTTTCAGCCAGAAAACCGCCATACGCGATCATGGTGTAGAGCTGTGCCGTGGAATCGACTTTGACCGTGTCTCCGTTGCGGAAAAAGACGCTTCCGAGCGAGTCTCGTAGCGCAACGTTGCGCGAATCACTTAGGTACTTTTTATACCCGAACCACCCGCCGCCGCCTACCTTTGCGCCGCACCGGGTCCCGCCGTATCCCATGCCGCCGACCAGCATGAACCCGTTGTCCGAAAAATCAAAGGTATAGATCCCGAGGTCTGCTTCCCGTGTGGCAACGTCTTTCACCGGAGAGAGGTCGAGCCATTGAAGCGATGGCGATATACCCCCGGCGCCGCCTTTGTCCCCGCCGCCCTGGTAACAGAACAGAGCCCTTGCCGGCGTCGTAGAGTCGGCCCCGAATGCAGTTGCAGCGAGCATCGCGCACATGATGACGGTAGTGGAGACTTTCCCGATGCTCCCGTTGTCCTTTTTCATATAAACTCCTTTCTTTTCCCGTGATGGAGAGTTTTCTGAATCACTTTTTGTTTGGGAAAAGAAAAAGAAAGAATCGTGCCAAAGGGAAATCCCGGTTTAAACTGTTGAATTTAAAAAGAAAAATGTCGCACCGATACCGATTGTCTTTCGAGTTATATCAAAATAGTATATCCTTTTGATATTTAGCGGGGATATTTTAAGCAAAACCTTTCCTATTCATCCTTTCTGCATCCTTCTTGCCATTTTCCTCTAAAAGAGATACTATATAATAACGAAAGTGCGTAAGACGACCTGCTCAAGCACCTTGATCAGGAAATAATAAAACGTTAGAATTTGCTTATGCTTACCTGTCCTGCATGTTCCGCCTTCCTTTACTCACGGACCTCGGGAATCTGCCCGGAGTGCGGGTCACCGTTGCCGCAGGATCTGCAGTTAAGTGATGAGGAAAAAAAACTTCGTGACGCCGAGGGCGAGAGGCTCCGGCAGATGACTGCCGATCTCCAGGACAAGTCAAAGAAAAAGGGCGGTCTCAAGAAGTTTTTTTCCTGATTAGCTATTCGCCCGACGGCGGGGTTACGGCCTACCATCTTCAGCTTTATCATGTTCTTGCCAATGTTCAGCCGGAGTCATATAATCTGTGTGATGAAAAGCATGGCAAGTGAAAAAATCACAAACAGCATAAAACGGTACGGCGTTCTTCCCGCCATCGCGGCTTTTATGGTGACCTTCGCGGTGCCGGCTCGCGGCACTCCTGATACGGAAGAGAAAACGGCAGCCCCGACCACCTCTGTTTCAGCCCAACAGTCAGTCAAGCAGCTCATTTTCGAGGAGCAGAAAATCGAGGGAAAGATCAGGCGGCCGCAGCTTGTTCTTATAAAAGCCGATCAGCGTCCGGAATTCAATCCCATGATAATGCAGAGCCTTGGGAAGGCGAAAAATATCGCCACGCTTGTCGACCAGGAGCTTTTGGAGGAAAACCAGTATCGTGGCGCGTTCAAATTCGAAGGCGTCAGGATTGTCAATATCACCCCATAGGGTGCTGCAGCGGCTATGAAAAGGCCTTAACGGTAAGGAAAGGGAAGGAGTAACAATGGAATTCGCACTGAAGCTGTTCCATGCATTCAACCCGTCGTCGGACGCCTATCTGTTCATGTGGGCGATTCTTGTGACCGGCGTATTCAGTCTCTCGATCATGATTGAGCGCTTTATTTATCTCAATCTTCGTAAAAGTGTCAAATCGGAGCTGTTTACCAGGAATATTCTGGAATTCATCGACAAGGACGATATAGCCTCGGCCGTTGCCCTGTGCAAGAAAGGCTATAAAATGGCCCTGGCGCGCGTGATGAAGGCCGGACTTGACGACGCCTCCATGGGCGCCGACCGGATCAGAAATTCAATTGACGAAGCCATGCTCAAAGTCGTGCCGCAGCTTGAAAAGCGTACCGGCTACCTCGCGGTTATCGGAAATATCGCGACGCTCCTCGGACTTCTGGGCACGGTGTACGGTCTCATCATGTCGTTTGCTGCGGTGGGCCGCCCGGGTATCGATGCCGCACAAAAATCGGAACTGCTCGCCTCAGGTATCGCGACTGCCATGAATGCAACCTTTTCAGGTCTTTCCGTTGCCATCGTCTCGATCGTGGTGTTCGCGTTTCTCAAGTCAAAAACGCAGAAGATCGTCGACGAACTTGATGAGCATTCGCTGCGCGTGGTAAACGCGCTCATCGAGCGGTCATTTAAAACCCATAAGTTCCACATCAGTGCGGCGCAGCTCAAGGAAGGTGTGGGTGTGCACGTGACCCACAATAATGTTAAGATATTTACCGACAACAAGCTGATCAAAGAAATCACCCTGTGAGCCGCGGTCAATGGAAATCCTTCAAGAATTAGGACACTGTTTCCTGCCCGCCCATGAGGCGTTCATTTTCATGTGGGCGCTGGCCCTTCTTGGCGTGGCTGCCATTAGCATCGCGTTCGAGCGCTGGTTCGACATCAACCGCAGAACCGACTACGACGCGCCGGTATTTTTCGAGAGCATCAAAAACTTCCTGCAGGAGAAGAAGTTCGAAGAGGCGGTGCAGATCTGCGCGGCCGGCGGGCACCGTGCTCTGCCGCGCATTCTCGGGGCAGGCATTCGGAAGGCGCAGATCGAGCCCACGCTCGTGACCGGTGCCATGACCGAAGAGTCGGTGCATATGGCCGCGCGGCTCGAAAAACGGTTGAACC
>JAFGOU010000113.1 GCA_016926315.1 Chitinispirillaceae bacterium | reverse complement strand
GGGTGTTCGGAGACTCACTGACACAGCGTTCCAGTATGATCGGCGACTATCGGGTCGTCACCATCTCCCGGGCGCCTTACGGCGATCTGGTCCCCGAGGCATTCCGCGCAAGTGACTGGCCCGGCAACCGGAAGGTGACCTACTCCACCTTCCCTTCCTGGGCCTCCATCGTGCAGTGGTACGGAAACCTGACCGTGCATGTGCAGGACAACTCCCTTGAGATACAGGCCCTTGCCGATTCCCTGACCAGCGGTATTTCTTCGCCGCTTGAAAAGGCGAGGCGCATCCATGCGTATATCACTTCAACTATCCGCTACAGCTTTGTCCCGTTCCGCCAGTCCGGCTGGATCCCGCAATCGGCGAATACGGTAGTCGCCACGCGGATCGGCGACTGCAAGGACATGGCGTCACTCGGCAAGACGCTCTTTGAAAAGGCCGGTATCCCGGCACATCTCGTTCTGGTGAATACCAACCTGTATCACTACCTCGACCATGCGGCAATCGGCCCGGATTTCAACCACTGCATCCTCTCCTATGAACTCGAAGACACCCTGCGCTATACCGATTTTACCGACAACTGCGCGCCGCTCGGGACCCTGCCGCTCTCCGACCAGTCCGCCATGGCGCTCATCATCGCCCCCGGGCAGACCGCCCCGCTGCTCCTGCCGCTCGACAGCGCCTCGAACCGCCGGATCGAACGAACCGTGATTTCACGGCTCGACGAGAAGGGACATCTTGACGAATCGATCACCAGCGTCAGGACCGGCGTCCTGGCAAGCGGTTTCCGTTACGATTACCGCCAGCTTTCGCCTGAAAAAAGCAGGGTGCAGCTTCAACAGGTCCTCACCAGAAAATTCCCCGACATCGTCCTCGATTCCTTTGCGATAAGGGATATCGATTCCCTGCAGGATTCGCTTTTGTATACCTATCGTTACCGCGCGCGCAATACCGCCACCTTTTCCGGTATCACGGCGATCTTTCCCCTCCACCTTCCCGATGCGATAGAATCCAACGACTACCCGACCGCGGAAAATCGTCACACCCCGATCGATCTTTCAACCGCCTCGACCGGAATCAATCAGCAGGACCTGCGCATGGAACTGACCCTGCCCGCGGGGTGGAAACCGCTCAGCCTGCCGGAGGAGGTGTCGCTTTCGTCGCCTTACGGCACGTATACCATTTCGTTCTCGCTCAAGGGAAAGGTGATCACCTGCCGGCGCAATGCGCGTTTCAGCGTGTATCGTCCGGTCGATAGTGAGGCGTATGCCGCATTCAGGGAGTTTTATAATGCGGTGGCAAAGGCCGATGCGGTACAGCTGGTGTTTTCGACGAAATAATGGCACGGTTTCTCCCCGGTGAAAAAACGCAGGAGCGACGCGAATAATGGGGGACACGGCATCCCACCAGAACATTCACCACTGTTTTTTATACCGGGTGGTCAAAAAACCGGGAAACGGACGCCTCTGCTTCTGCCAGCCACTCCTGCCGCTGTTCCATACTGCTCGTCACTATCACGCCGAACGTTTTCCTGAAATGGTTCCGTATCCCGCAGAATTCAAAAACGCACTTTTTCCAGAACAGGTCGAGCGGGTCCCCGAATACCTCTTTCTCCCTTGTTTCCGGCGTATCCGACGTGTTGAACACCAGCGCCGACTTCCCGGATAGCAGCCCGCGGGGCACGCCTTCGCCACTATCTCCCGGCTCGAACTCATACGCGACACCCGGCCGCAGCACGCGGTCGAGCCACCCCTTGAGAATCGCCGGCGGCGCGCCCCACCAGTTCGGATGCACGAACACCAGAGCGTCGGATTCCGCCACCTCGTCGCAATAAATACGCAGCCGGCTGTCGACCGTCCTGTTCCTGTCCAAATCGTCAACCGATACCAGCGGGTTGAACCTTTCCCTGTAGAGATCGTGGAAAATAACGGTATGCCGTGCGCGTTTAAGCGTTGCGCTCACCCGCTGCGCAATTGCGTGGTTGAAACTTTTCTGGCTGGGATGGGCGAGGATGACCAGGATGTTCATGAAAAGAAATTTAATTTCCGGAACGGGTGAACCTCAAAAAAAGGAGCCTTGCCTGCCATTTATTCACCCACTCTTCATGATTGTATTTTTTTGCCCGGAACGGTATATTTTTGAATGAAGGGGGATTTTCTTTCGACTGATCCGGCCACACCTGCCATCAAAGGCACCGTAACTTCAGTTCCGGAATCCGGTATTCTCCCGGGGAGTATCGTTAATGCATATGATTAAAGGAATATTCGTTTCGCTGTTAGCAACGGCATCGATCATTCTCATGTCAAGCTGTTCCTTTCATGCGCGTAATTCGATCCGCAGTTCCGGTCCCTTTGTGGCCGAACAGAAAGCAAGTTTTCTTCCGCAAGGGTGGTCGGGTTTCCTCTCGGATTATTATCCGGGCGTCCTGGCCATCGTAGGTGACAGTCTTTTTTTCGACACCCCGGGCAGAGGATCAAAGCCGATCATGAAAAAAATCAGTTACTTCTCCATACCTCTCAAGGACATCGTCGCCATCGATGCGGGACAGAACGCAATCAGTGACAGCAAGATCGTGACCATTTACGCACCAAAAGGGGCATACTGGTTCCTTATGAAACAACCCCAGGCATTCTGCGAAATACTCAAACCGCTCACCCGGGCTGAATAGCAACGGGTCGGACACTTCGGTAGCACCCGTTAGCCGCCTCCTGACACCGCATCGTGCCACAGAGTACCTGATCCTTTGCATTCCTCCCTTCCCTATGATACCATTTATTCTCTTGAACCTCCTGTCCTCCCAGCAAGGAGCCGTCAGCCATTATGAATAACCTATCGGCACTTCTTCTCCTTCCATCCTGTCTGCTCTTTGCCGCTGAACCCGTGGGCACGCTTTCAACCTTTGTCGGGTCAGCGGAGGTGAGCACCGCGCGCGCGCCGGGATGGAAAGCGGCCCGGACCGGGGTCAAGCTTTTCGCGAATGACCAGCTCCGTACCGGCGAGGAGAGCTCGGCCGAGATCCGCTGGGCGAACGGCGGCATCCTGCGCGTGGCCGAACAGAGCGCTATCGCCATCGCCGGCCCGACCGATGCGGAACCGCGCAGTTCCGGCGCAACCGTTCTTTCCGGCAAGGTCTGGGCGAACATGAAAAAGATCACCTCGACCGGCACGGAGTTCGGCATTAGCACGCCGACCGCAACCGCAGCCATCCGCGGAACGGTTTTCCGCGTGGATATGGCCGCGGATTCGGCAACCGATGTCCTGGTCTACCAGGGAAAGGTCGCGGTCAAACCGGTTGATACCGGCGCCACTGACAGTACCGGCACGCCCGAAGGCCGCCATGAAGTCAAGGGACCGTCGGAAGTGGAGGGTCCGCGCGAAGTGACGCTCGAGGAGTGGATCACCATCGTTGCCGGCCAGCAGATCCGCGTGGAACGGACCGGCGCGCACTCCACCTGGCAGTTTGACCGGAAAAAAGACCGTCAGGACGCCTGGGTCGCGTATAATCTCAAAGAGGACGCGCGTCTCGGAAAGAAATAATTGACATAGTAACAGTCTCAAAACAATATGCACTACCCTATACCTGTCATTTCGACGTGCGCAGCGAGGAGAAATCTCATTGCAGTAAAGAGATTTCTCTCCCGCATTCATGGGCTCGAAATGACAGCTTCCTTTCAACAATCGTTTAACAACAATTACGAGACCGTCAATAATCCTTCTACGTTTCAACCGTACCACTGTTCCATCAAGGAGCCTTGACCATGAAAATTCGCATCCTGTTCCCGATTCTCCTGTCCGGCTTGGTATCCCTTGCCGCTGCCGGCGACGCCCCGAAACCCACCTCCGACGAAATAACGGTCGAAACCAAGGGCATGGGCCGTAACTCCACCGAGGCAATGCTGAGCGCCAAACGCGCGGCAGTTGAAAAAGGCATCGGCACCGTGATCCAGTCCGAGACCGAAATCAAAAACTTCATGGTGAATAAAGACGTCATACTTACCCGAACAGTAGGCGCGGTAAAATCCGTGACCACGCTTTCGGAGACCAAAGGCCCGGACGGCGCCATTACCCTGAAAATAAAGGCCGTGGTATCGAAGCAGAAGATCAACAACGACCTCATGGCGCTGCGCATCCTGCTCGAAAGCATGGAAAAACCGCGCGTCATGGTACTCATGAAAGAGAGCAACATGCAGGACAGCGCGGCCTCAGGCAACCTGGCCGAAACCGAAATCATCAACTACCTCACGAAAAAAGGGTTCTCCCTTGTGGACCAGGCCGCGACCGAACAGCTCAGGAAACAGGAGCAGGCACGGTCGGCGCTCGACGGCAATGCCGCGGCAGCCGCGGCCATCGGCGCACAGGCCGGGGCTGAAATGATCGTCACCGGCAACGCCGTAAGCCGCGTGGCCGAGGAGATCTCCAAAAACCTCGGGGGCATGAAATCATGCCAGGCCGACGTGTCACTCAAGGTGATCCTGTGCGCGAACGCGGCGATCGTTGCCGCAAAAACCGAACACGCGGCCGTTGCCCATGTCAACCCGGTCTCCGGCGGCGCCAAAGCCATTGCCGAGGCGACCCGCAAGGCGCTTGACCGCCATTTGCTCGAAAAAATCGTGGCATCGTGGCAGGACCAGATCAACAACGGCATGTCGCTGCGCGTGACCGTGAGCGACGTAAAAAGCTTCAAGACCTCAAAGGCCGTGATCGACGGCCTGCCCGCGCTGAGCTCCAGCGTTGTCAAGGTGACCAAGCGCGACTGGAACCAGTCCACCGGCATCCTCGAACTCGACGTACTCTACAAAGGGAACAGCGACGGGTTCTGCGAGACGGTTGACGGCGGGAAGCTTTCCGACGGAACCACGGTTGCGGTGACCGGTTCTGCCGCCGGGAGCGCACGACTGAAGGTGACGGGTGAGGGCGGGAAATAACCTTCCGTCTTACTTAGTATCTGTCCGAAAGCCCTCTCAGCCATAAGGTCGTCATTCCGGCGAAAGCCGGAATCCACCTTCTGGGCCAATTTCAGGCACTGGATACCGGCTTTTACCGGTATGACAATCCTAAAAAAAAATTCGGACAGGCACTATTTAATCTTATACATCTTCCGATACTTCTTCACGATCTCCCTTATTGCCGCGTCGATCGCTTTTCGCGTCGCCGTGCCCACCATCGACGCGTCGGCGTCAAGATTCTCTCCGTGAAACGTGAACAGACCTGAGGCGGCAGTTGTTTTCGCCTTGCCGGAACCTATGGCGCTGATTTTCTTGCCCTTTTCTGCGTCAGTCAGCACGATCTCCAGCTTGATCACCACCTCTTCGCTCGCCAAATGGGCCGGCCCGACCGACGCTTTGGTGCGCGGCTTGCCAAAATAAAACACCGTGCCCGAGGCAACGAACCGGGCGCCGGCGTTTTTCATATCCACGACTACCGCGTCCAGGGAACCGTCTGCCTTGCCGGATGACCAAATGCTTCTTGCAATCTCCTCAAGCTGCGCCTTGATCTCCGGTTTCTCCTCAAGGAGCGTGAACAGGCTGGTTTCAGCCAGCGCCTGCGACAACATGGCGCGCACGCCCATGCCCACGCGGGCGTCCTGCCAGTCGGCATGATCGACCTGGTTGGTAAAACCGGCGACCGCGAGGGTGGGAAGTTGCTCTGCGAAAGCGACAATACCGAACGCCAACAGCACAGCAGGCACGAGGTACGGTTTTTTCATCGTTGCTCCGGTTAGAACAGGATCGTGGCGCCGATTGTCAGGATAAAATCGCCATACTCCTTGAGCAAGAGCGTGGTCTTTGCGCCGACATCGAGCGTAAACAGCCGGCTGAAATAGATCGAACCGTTAAGTGCGGGCTGCAGCATGAGCGGGCTCTCGATGTCCACGGCGCCGTTTTTACCCATCGTCAGCACGTTATACGCGAGCACACAGCTCGGGTTCAGCGCATACCGATCGAGGAGCGGCAATCCGAAAAGAACGCCGGCGGTAAGCAGCGTTGTTTTCATATCACCCACCATGGACTGCTGTATCATGCCGCCGTAGGTCACAATGTTGTCCTGATTGACAAACCAGTTGTCGCTGAAGCTGACGACAGCGCTCAATCCAAAGGGCGTTCCGTAGAACTCCTTATCGACAATGAACGTATTGATCGATCCGCCGATCTTTCGTTCGAGGCTGCTCGTTTCGGTAAGCAGATAGGTGCCGGAAAGGTTGATGGCGTTATTAAAGAAAAGCTTGTCCATCATGATCATGGTATTAACCACGGCCGTGCCGCCGAGGGTGATCTTTTCGTTTGCAAGAGTACGCTGGTAGGAGGCGCGGACGGAAAAGTTGTTGCCCGAGGTTCCGAGATGAGAAAACGCGCACCACTCCAGATCGGTCGTTACGTTGTTCGGCGGAAGCGTCGGCTTTGTGCCGGCCTCTTTCTTTACCACCGCAAGATCCACGGCTTTGCCGGACTCGGTCGCCGGTTCCGGCGGCAGCGTCGACTCGACCGCTTCACCGGCGGGCATGGAAGAAGCCGGGGTTGCCATTCGTGCCCCGGTCTGACCGGACGCAATCGAGGCGGCGCGCGGTCTTACGGTGTTGGTAAACACCGTATGCTGAAAGGTCGATACGGCCGCGACCGCGGGAAGACTGGTGGCACCCCCGGAACCGCACTGAAGGGCTGCCAGTTCAATGGCATGATGGATAAAACCGGATCGCTCCGCTTCATAGGACATCCAGTCCGACCACACTCTAGACATTCCGAGAACCGTCAGCGTGATGATTTCCTGTTGGGTGGCATCATTATAATCCAACGATTCCGTCACCCATACCGAATCGCCGGTACAGGGGTGGAGCTTGTCCGCAAACCAGCCGTTGTCGGGCTGGGCGGTATAGGCAAAAACGACAAACAACCCGACGACAATCAGACTGTTCCGGCAGCGAATCATATATCCTCCCATTTTTAATTTTCCTCGATCCCCCTCACTTCATCTTCTTCACCATTGCCAGCACGGCCGCATGCACCGCCCTCTTTGTCGCCAGCCCCACGGTGGACTGGTCAAACGCCTGATCAGGCGTCAGCCAGACGGTCATGGCCGTGGTCGCGGCTTCGCCGGTGCCTGACGTGGGCGTGTACTGGCCGGAAGCGACATCGACAACACGCAACTGCACGCCGATCTGGGTGGCATTCTCCTTGTGCATGGCAACCCCAACGATCTTTTCGCTCGTGCGCACGCTGAAGTCAAACACCTCGGCATACACCAGATACTGCGGCAGCGAGAGTCCCCGCGACTCATCGATCTGCTGCTCCTCGATCACGATGCCTGACTGGGAGAGCGCCCAGTTCCGCATGATCCGCTCCTGGATGTCCTTTTTTTCCTCGATAAAGGTAAACCGCCCGGAAGCGTCGAGCTCCTCGATTACGGTATTATAGAGGCCCCAGCCGATCCGCTTTTCGGCCAGTTCGGGATATTGGGCCGTGATCTCGGCAGGAACGCCGAACCGGATGATCTGCACCCGTTGTTTCTCGCCGGAATATGAGGGATACTCCTCATCCTGCACTGCCTTGCCCTGTTTTGCGGCAGTGGATTTCTCGGTGGAGACCGTGGCGCAGGAGAGGATAAGTACGACAGAGGTGACTATGATCGGAACGAGGCTGGTCCGGATTGATCCGGCATTAACGTTCATGGAGGAGGTCCTTCCTTGCTGCGCGTGCGGTTTAAATCAGGGCGGGAATGCGCCCATGAGCAGTATATTGTACCATGAGCCGGGAGGGTGAGTCAAGGCAGGTGGGGATGGCGATCGAGCAGAATTAAAACAGGTGTATCGGCAGGTGCATTGCATACCGTTCAAAATCCCGGTCTGTTGTGAATATTTCCAGATTTTCAAAACAGGCGACCGAGCAAATCAGAAAATCGGCAGTGGACCCTTGTATGCCCTTTTTCATGCACCTGTTGCTGAATTCAGCCGCCGTGATAAAATGACTGGTGGTTAAGGGAATATCCGCAAAGGGAGAAAG
>JAFGOU010000011.1 GCA_016926315.1 Chitinispirillaceae bacterium | reverse complement strand
GTTGGCGCTGGAGACGGGATTATTTTAGGTACCGCTGGTTGCGGCGGGGGTTCAACCGGTTTTGGCGGCGTAGCCGCTGTATCGGCTGACCGGGGTTTTTCCGGCAGCGGCGAACGCAGGTAGGCATAGCCGATGATACCGCCGGCGACAAGACCCGCAAGCACACCACCGGCCAGTGTCACGGCAGGCAGGCGGCGGCGGATGGCATAAATGGTCCGCTTGTTTTCGCCGGAAGAATGCATGAATCTGACGACCGTATTCTCCGGCGTTTCGGGCGTGAGGGAGAAGTGGATCGTTTCGAGTTCTTTAAGAAGGGCGGAGGCGGAAGACGGGCGCTTTGACGGATCGAGCACCATGCAACGGGCGACCAGTTTTTTCAGACGGCGCGGGATTTTGATCGTAAAAAACCGCAGCGGCACGAAGATATTGGCGGTTTTTGCCGACATGAGCTGGGAAAGGTTCTTCTGTGGAAATGCTTTGCGGCCGGTGAAGGCTTCGTAGAGGATGGAACCCAGTGCGTAGATGTCGGCCCCAACGCCCACGTTTTTACCGTCGATCTGTTCGGGCGCAAGGTACTGCATGGTACCCATGACCGCCCCGTCAAGGGTCATGAGCGACGTTTCAACCGGCCGGGCGATGCCGAAATCCATGAGCTTGACCCTTCCGTCGGCGGCGATCATGATGTTGCTGGTTTTGAGATCACGATGGATAAGGCCCCGGTAGGTCTTGCCGTAAAGGGTATACTCTTTGTCATGTGCGTATTCGAGCGCGCGGGCCATCAGAATGCCGAGCGCCGTGCAGACCTGCATGGGCAACGCGCCTTTTTTGGAGATGCAATCGGCAAGGGTGGAACCGTCGATATACTCCATTTCAATGTACGAGAGCGTGTTCCATTCGCCGACCGAGTGGATCTCGATGATGTTCGGGTGCGAGAGCGCGGCGGTGATTTTTATTTCGGTCTGAAAGCGCTGGCGCGATTCCGCGGAAAGGTCGGGTTTCATCAGCTTGACTGCCCGATACTGTTCGAGCTGGGGATTCCAGATCTTGTACACGTTGGACATGCCGC
The DNA here is from genome assembly GCA_016926315.1 of Chitinispirillaceae bacterium. The sequence continues at coordinate 25,598 of JAFGOU010000011.1, read as the reverse complement.
CCACGCCAAGGAGCCCGGCAATGGAACCCGACCCGAGCGGCAGCGACTGCGTGCCGTCGGGCAGAACCACGCCGTTGGCGCGGTCAGTTTTGGAAGCCAGAGGAAGTGTATCGTCGTACATGACACATCCCGCTGCGGAACAGGTTAAGCGGCTGACCCGGAAACAGCCCGTTTTTATTATATCATAACGTGCTGTCGGCGGCAACCGCGCGTTCGGGGTTTATTCTTCGACGGGATAACGGTTTATGTATCATTAGGGGAAACCGCGTGGGAGCGGCGGAGGCGAAAACTATTTTACAACGCTGACAATGATTACCACGGTGTTTTTAGACAATGACGGCGTTCTCGTTGATACGGAGCGCTGCTATTGCGAAGCCAACCAGGATACATGCAGACGATACGGGTATGAACTGGTGCGTGCGGAGTATCAGCGGCTGTTTCTTTCTTCAGGCGCCGGACTGCGCGAAGTTGCCTCGCGTCTCAACTGGTCCGATGCTACGCTTGCCGCGGTGCGGGTCGAGCGGGACAACCGGTACGAAACCCTTCTGCGCACCCGGGAGATCGCCCTCCCTGGAATCCGGGAGGGACTGTTTCGGTTGAGCACGAATTTCGAATTGTGCGTGGTGACCAGTTCCCCACGGGCGTTTTTCGACATCATCCACGAACGTACCGGTTTTGTGTCATTGTTTTCAGCGGTACTGTGCGAGGAAGACGTTACGCACCACAAGCCCGATCCGGAACCGTATCGGCTGGCTATGGAGCGCACCGGCGTCGAAGCGCGTCAGGGGATTGCGATAGAAGACAGCGCCCGGGGATTGCGCTCCGCTGCAGCCGCGGGCCTTGAATGTGTGGTGGTGCCGCGGGAGTTGACAAAAGACCAGAATTTCAGCGGCGCGGTCGCGGTGGTGCCGTCATTTCTCGATGCCGTAACGCTTGTCGAGCAGATGGCGGGGAGGGGATCGACGTTCTCTGAGGCCGTGGCCGACGGGAAAGCCGCCTGATAACTTTCTTAATGTAAAAGGAACGAAACATGAGCATCATGGAACAGTGGCGAAGGAGCCACACGTGCGGAGAATTGACCGCAAGGGATGAAAAGACGGCAGTGACGCTGAACGGCTGGGTGCACAACTGGCGCAACCACGGCGGCATCATCTTCATCGATCTCCGCGACCGGGGCGGCGTCACCCAGGTCGTGTTTAGTCCGGAAAACGACGGCGCTCTGGCGGAGCGGGCTTCCGCGCTTCGGCATGAGTATGTGATCGCGGTCCGTGGGGTGGTCCAAAAACGGCCGGGAACGATGGCCAACCCCAAAATGGTGACCGGCGAAATCGAAGTCGTTGCCTCCGATTTCCACCTGTTCAATGAAGCGGCGACCCCGCCGCTCCATATCAATGACCCAGATGCGTCCGAATCGGAAGAGCTCAGGTTCAAATACCGGTATCTCGACCTTCGCCGTCCGCTCCTGCAGCGAAACATCATTTTCCGCCATCAGGTCGCCGCGGAAGCGCGTCGATATCTCTGGGACGCGGGATTTACCGAGATCGAAACGCCGATTCTCATGAAGAGCACTCCGGAAGGGGCGCGTGACTTCCTGGTGCCGTCACGCATCAACCGGGGAAAATTCTACGCGCTGCCGCAGTCGCCCCAGACCTTCAAACAGATACTCATGGTCGCCGGTTTCGACCGCTACTTCCAGATCGCGCGCTGTTTTCGCGACGAAGATCTGCGCGCCGACCGTCAGCTTGAATTTACCCAGATCGATGCCGAGATGTCCTTCGTTGACGAGAGCGATATATTCCGTGTGTTCGAGGGAATGATCGCGGCGGTTTTCATGAAATGTCTTGGCCGTATCGTCGAAACGCCGTTTCGTCGCATGACGTGGGCGGACGCCTTCCATACCTACGGCGCTGACAAGCCCGACCTGCGCTTTGACCTCCCGATTGTCGATGTCACGGCGCTGTTCGGTGCGAGCGGCTTCAGGGTTTTCCGGGACGCGATCGAAAATAAAGGCGCCATCGCCGCGATCACCGGCAGGGGATGCGCCGGTTTTTCGCGTAAAACGATCGACGAGCTTACCGCATTGGCGGCAAAACACGGCGCGAAAGGATTGGTGTGGCTGCGCCTGACCGATGCCGGATTCGACGGAGCGTCGAAAAAGTTTTTTTCCGACGGGGAGCTCGTTGCGCTGCGGGATAAGTGCGGTGCTGCTCCGGGCGATATGGTGTTCATGATCGCAGGAGCGGAAAAGGTCTGTTTTACGGCTCTGGGACAGCTTCGTCTTGAGCTCGCCCGCATCCGGAACTTCATTCCCGCCGACGAATTCCGCTTCGCATGGATCACCGATTTCCCGCTGTTCGAATTCAGCGATGAGGAAGGACGGTACGTGTCCGTGCACCATCCCTTCACCTCGCCGCTTGAAAGCGATCTTCCCCTGCTTGCGGGCGACGATTATTTCAGGGCGCGCGCCCGGGCATACGATCTGGTGCTCAACGGATTTGAGCTGGGCGGCGGAAGCATCAGGATCCACGACGGTGACATGCAGCGGCAGGTGTTCAAACTGCTCGGGATCAGCGACGAGGACGCGCAGAACAAATTCGGTTTTCTCCTTAAAGCCCTTTCCTATGGAGCACCGCCGCACGGCGGTATTGCGTTCGGACTCGACCGGCTTGTCATGCTCATGCTCGGACTCGACAGTATTCGCGATACCATCCCGTTTCCCAAAACGTCCGCGGGTATTTCGCCCATGGACGGCTCTCCCGACATGGTTGATGAACGGCAACTTCAGGAACTCGGTATAAAAACGATCGGGTAGGGAACGCCCTGCAGCTCCGATGCATCAATCGAGCCGCAGGAGGCGTCGTAAACCCCACTCCGCGGCAAGCGCGAGAAATAGCAGAACGAGCAGAAGCCAACCCCGACCAAGATGAATGGTTTCCCGGACCGGCCTGTTTACACCTGCATGGTCGCTGAAAAAACGTTCCGCAAGCGATGCGTCGTCGAAATCGTCGATCGGCAGGGCGAATTCGGAAAGCAGTTGCGCGTTTTGACGGCTTGTCAGGTACTCGCTGCGGTCCTCGCCGACCTGCAGGGTGTCGGTAAACGTGAACGTTTCACCGCCCGCATCGGCGACGATCTCCACCCGGTATACGCCAGGCCGTTCGGGCGGGCGGGTTAAAAAACCAAGGCGGCTGCTGCCGGTGACTTCCAGAATGAACGAAGTATCGAAGAGACGGCCCCGTTCCCCGGTCATGGTGAAGGAAATGCCCGCACGTGAACCGGCGGGTATGGCGGCGGGGAACGCAACCCGGAAGGAAAGGGAATCAGAGGCGACACATCGGGCGGTGGGAAAGACCAGGAGATTGCTGGAAAGGCCCGCGGTAATGACGTCCCTGGTGGCGTCCAGCAGGCGGTCGGAAAAAAAGAACGCGCGGTCTTCATCGGACTGCATGCCGGGAGGGAAGAAATCCCACTTCCAGACGCCGTCAACCGCGCAGACAACGCTGGTAAGGGAGGAAAACCGACCGGTATAGACGAGCGCGGTCGTATCGATGCCCTTTTCCTTTTTCTGCAGAGCGGCGAGCATAATGTTCGATGGCCGGGGACGCAAGGAAGGATTGATGCAGGAGGCGAGACGGGACGGCGGGGGAAGCATTGAAAGGTCGATATCGCTGAAAGGGGATGGGTCTGACGCGAAAAGACGAAGCGTGGCGTCCGGAGCGCTGGCGGCGCTGCTGCAGGGCAGGCATCCGAAGAACAGGAGCACGCCGCGCCGTTTGAGTGTTTTGGTCAACCTGTCCGCGGACGGGGCTCGTTTCGTAACCACCAGAAGGTCAAGCAGGCTTTTATATGCCGCCGGAGCATGCGCGAAGTCGGCGCGTCGCTGCAATGCCAGTCTGATAAACCTTCTGTCAAGAGATGGCTGGTCGTCGGCAAGCGCATAGGAAAAACGCGAGGGCACCGCGGTATGCAGCGCATAGCGCGAGTCCGCTAGGGTATCGCGCGAGGCGGTCGCATCGAACCGGTAGAGATGGGCGCCCGCGGCACGCGCGCCCAGGCGGAGGGCAACCTCTTTTTTAAAATATCCGCCCCCCACGTCGATCGCAACCGTGGACAGGACCCTGTTGATTTCGCGTGCGGTAACGGTAATGGCACACGAACCGGTGGAAGAGCCTTCGATAACCGCCGTCGCAACAAGCGGAGAATCGGCAACCGATTCGCCGGGGAAATGAGGAAGATCGATTCGCAACCAGGGGAACTCCCGGGCCGTGGTGAGCGGCACGTACCAGATATTTTTATCGGTAAAGAACGCGGCGGGATGCGACGCGTTCGACCAGTTGCCGTCGGAGACGATGATCATGGAGGAGGAGGCGCGGATCTCCTTGTCTTTCCAGGATTCCGGAAAGAGACTGCGACGGTCCGACCACTCCGGGGATGCCCCGGGCCGCAACGGGCGCAGCGAATCGCCAAAGGCGAAAAAAAGGAACCGTTTTTTTCCATTGCCCTGGAGGGCGTTCCAGCGGTTGAGTGCGGAAAGACAGGAAGTGATGACCGGGTCGTGAGAAAAGGCGCGCATGCTTTTTGAAGCATCGATGAGCACCGGCACCGGACGCAGCGGTGATGACAGCCGGTCAAGCACTATCGCCGGTTCGAAAAAGGCGACGGCAAGGAGTGCGACAAGGGTGATGCGGATCGTGATGAGCAGCGAGCGATAACGGGCTGCAAGCGGCATGACGGCGATGCGCCAGACGGAGAGTCCGGCAACCAGGCAGAAAAGCACCGCCAGAAGCGCGGAAAAAAAAGTCATGAATGCCGGACCTTATGGGCGAGGATAGTGGGTTTTTTCCATCGCCGGTCATCCGGCGAGCGATGGTCGGTCGTGTAATGAAGCCCGCGGCTCTCTTTCCGTTTCATCGCGGAAAGTACGATGAGCCTGGCCGTGGTGACAAGGTTGCGCAGTTCGAGAAGCGGCACCGTTATTTTCGTGCGTTTGTAGAACTCCTCAATTTCGCTGCCCAGCAGGGTCAGACGACGGATTGCGCGCCCGAGCCGCAGGTCGGAACGGACGATACCGACATAGTCCCACATGACCGACTGTAATTCAAGCATGTTGTGCGAAAGTAGTATCCACTCCTCATTGTCGATGGTACCGCTGTCGTCCCAGAACGGTATCGCGCCCCGTTGCAGGTGCGGGATCGACCCGATGTCCTTGCCGGCGCGTTGCGCCGCCCGATGGGCGAAAACCAGGGCCTCGAGGAGCGAATTGGAGGCCAGCCGGTTGGCGCCGTGCACCCCGGTACAGGCGACCTCGCCGCAGGCGAAAAGGTTCCCGATGGTGCTTGCACCGCACGTGTCAACAAGAACGCCGCCGCAGATATAATGGGCGGCGGGGACCACCGGAATCAGGTCTCTGGTGATGTCAATGCCGGCCGCCCTGCACTGTTTGTAGATATTGGGGAAATACTTCTTCGTTTCCACGGCCGGGGCGTGGCGGATGTCGAGGTACACGCAATCGGCGCCGGACAGCTTCATTTCGTTGTCGATGGCGCGCGCCACCACGTCGCGTGGAGCAAGGGAACCAAGCTTGTGGTACCGTTTCATGAACTCACTGCCGTGACGGTCGCGAAGCACGGCGCCGTGTCCGCGAAGCGCTTCGGAAATAAGGAATGAGCGGGAACGGTCGTGATACAGGGAGGTGGGATGAAACTGGACGAACTCCATGTTAGCCATGCGGGCGCCCGCCCGATACGCCATTGCATAGCCGTCGCCCGTGGCGATGTCGGGATTGGTTGTATGCCGATACACTTTGCCGGCTCCGCCGGTGGCGAGGCAGGTGACCGACGCCTGTAGGGGAAAAATCGTGCGGACGGTGGTGTCGAGAACATAGGCGCCGTAACAGGTTATTCCCCGGTCGGTCCGGCGTTTCAGGTGGTGGTCGGTAATGAGTTCCACGGCAAAGTGATGCTCATAGAGACGGATTGCCGGGTTGGCGCGCACCATGCGAACCAGGGCTTCCTCCACCGCTTTGCCGGTGAGATCGTGCGCGTGGACAATCCGGTTGAGAGAGTGGCCGCCTTCCTTGCCAAGGTGGAATTTATACGGATTTTTCGCTTCACGGTTGCGGGAAAAGGCGACCCCCCAGTCGATGAGCTCGCGAATACGCTCAGGCCCTTCAGTGACGAGAATCCTGACCGCCGTTTCATCGCACAGCCCGCGTCCGGCAACCAGCGTGTCGTGGAGGTGTTTTTCAAAGCTGTCTGCGGGATCGAGCACGCATGCTATGCCGCCCTGGGCGTAGTTGGTATTCGACTCGCTGTCCTGTTTTTTGGTGATGATGCCGACCGTGCCGAAGCGTGAAGCGTGAATCGCAAAGCACAATCCGGCAATGCCGCTGCCGACAACGAGAAAATCGAAACTGTCTTTTTTCATCATGCTCCGGGAGGGAATGGCGTTCTTGTGGAGGATAATATAAATAACCCCGGATCATGGATTGTGGATTCAGCCGTGCAGGAGTCGTGGCGAAGAGGAGGAAGTCAGTCCGTGCCCACCGTGCGTAGCAATGGCGATCGAACCGTCACGATCCGTGCGTTAGAACACCAGGTTCCTGATGAGCGACGGATCGGCTATCAGATTCTCAAAACCGTTGGGATTGACCGGCGGGCTGTAAATGAACCCCTGGATTTTCTGGCAGCCGTTGCGGAGCAGGTATTCGAGCTGTTCCTTGTTTTCAACGCCTTCGGCGATCACCGTCAGCCTCAGGCTGTGCGCAAGCGCGATCATGGCTAGTACGATGGCGGCGTCATTGGGATCGGTGACGATATCGTCGACAAATGACCGGTCGATTTTGATGGTGTCGATGGGGAATTTTTTCAGATAATAGATCGAGGAATACCCGGTTCCGAAATCGTCGATGGCGATGCGTATACCCATGGATTTGAGCTGTTGAAGGGTTTTAAGCGTTGCCTCGGGGTTTTTCATGCCCATGCTTTCGGTGATCTCCAGTTCGAGTGTATGCGGATCAAGCCCGGTTTCCGCGAGTGTTTTCTCCACCAGAGAAACAAGATCCTGCTGTTGAAACTGACGGTTGGAGAGGTTGACCGCAATACAGAGCTCTTTTGAAAAATGGTCCTGCCATTTTTTCGTCTGGAGGCACGCGGTTTTAAGCACCCATTCGCCGATGGGAACGATGGCGCCGGTGGACTCGGCGATGGGGATAAACTGGGCGGGAGATACCATGCCGAGCTGCGGATGCATCCAGCGTACAAGGGCTTCCGCGCCGATGATCTCCTTGGTGATCAGGTCGACCTGCGGCTGATAGAAAACAACGAGCTGGTTCTGTTCCAGCGCCACGCGAAGATCGTTCTGCAGCGTAAACTCCTGTGCCACCGTGGCGTTCATTTGAGGCTGGTAGTGCTGGAAACTGTTGATGCCGAGTTCTTTGGAACGGGTGAGCGCGGCCTGGGCGTTTTTCATGAGCTCGTCGAACATGGCGCCATCCGTCGGAAAAATACCGATGCCGATGGAGAGCGTCACGTACACTTCACGGTTCATGAACTTGAACGGCGTCGAACAGGTGCTCAATATTCTCTTGACCACCCGTGTGGCGTCGTCGGGTTGTGAAATTCCCTCGAGTATCATGGCGAAGGCATCGTTGCCGAGTCTGAATACGGTGTCAACTTCGCGGATGCACGATTTGAGCCGGGTGGCGATGGACTGCAGGAGCTGGTCACCGGTCGCGTAACCGAGCGTGTCGTTGATGGTGTGAAAACGGTTGATGTCGATCAGGAGCAGCCCCAGAAAAGCGTTGTTTCTCTTGGCACGGCTGATCATGAAGGTCAGCCGGTCATTGAGCAATTGACGATTGGGCAATCCGGTCAGGGCGTCGTAATAAGCCTGGTCGTTATGGGTGACGCCGACGTCGATATGCTTGGAAATATCGGTAAACAGGTTCAGGAAATAAGGGCGCCGGGTCGCCGGGTCGGTTTTTGCCACCACCGTCAATAGGAGCGGATGGTTTTCACCGTTTTTATGGCGGTTCCATAGCTCTCCCTGCCATTTGCCGGATTTCTTCAGTTCTTTCTTAATGGTCTCGAACAGCTCGTTATCCCGGATGTCGTCATACAACAGCGAAACCGGTTTGCCGATAATCTCCCTTTCCGGTCGGCCGGTCATGGCAACAAAGGCGGGATTGACCGTTGTCACCATACCGTGATAATCGGCGACCACGATTCCTTCGGTAGCATCGGTAAAGAATATTTCGCCGATGGAGCGGGATGGAGAACGGAAGGCCGCTTTCTTGGTTTTGCGGGCAACGCGTCGTTTTACAGGGGATGCTTTTTTTGATCCGGTTGCCGTTGGTTTTCGCTTTTTCAGACGCATAGGCGTAGGTCGGGTATGATGCATTTTATCAGGATTATATCATTGGAAAAACAGGGTATGCAATGATTTTGCGGAGAAACCGGAACAGAAGGGAGGAACGCCGAAAAGAGCGTCCCGATCAAGCGGCTACAGAAGACCGAGCGAGCGGTGTTTTTCGGCAACCGTATCGGCCAGCCGGGTCAGGGCATCGAGGTCGGCCTGGCGCGGACGTCCTTTGCACATGACCGGAGGGATCACCTCGACCTTGAGGTTCGGGATGTACGAAGCGATCTGTTCCACCGCCTTGCTCGCCCAGCCATACGATCCGACGATCGAGGCGTATTTCAGTTTCGGTCGCAGCGCGTTCGCAAGATGCGTGGCGTAGAGTATCACCGGGTGGGGGCCGACGTGTACGGTCGGGGTCCCGATAACGATCGTAGCCGCATCGACCAGGGTAATGGCAAGCTTGCCGATATCCGTGACGCTGAGGTCGAACTGGTAGACCGAGATCTCCCGTGACATCAGCTCCTGCACCAGATGCTCGACCATGATCCTCGTGCTGCCGTGCATGGAGATGTAGGGGATTACCACTTCGTTTTTCGGCGTCTCGGAGGTCCAATCCTTATACGCGTCGAGAATGAATGTGGGGTCGCGATGCACCGGCCCGTGGCTCGGGGCGATCATGGCAACGGGAAACTTCTCGACTTTCGCGATATTGGTCCGCACCGTGGGCCTGAACGGCATCATGATCTCGGCATAATACCGTTTCGCCGCCTCATACACGCGTGCCTTGTCGTCGGAAAAAGTGTCGGAGGTGGCCACGTGCGATCCGAAAAAGTCGCAGGTGAAAAGAATGCCGTCTTTCTTAAGCCAGGTTGACATGGTTTCAGGCCAGTGGACCCAGGGGGTGTAGACGAACTGCAGCGTTTTATCGCCCAGGGAGAGCGTTGCGCCGTCTTCCATGGCGCAGATCCGGCTTTCGTCGATATGCAGATGGTCCACGAGCATGGGTTTGCACTTCGCGGAACAGACCACCACGGCGGAGGGATATTTCGCGATCACCGCCCCAATGGAACCGGAGTGGTCCTGCTCTGCGTGGTGGGCGATGACATAGTCGATCTTGTCGACGCCGCTGAGCTGGTCGAGAATTTTTTCGGGCATGTCGAGGTCAACCGTGTCGAGGAGCGCTGTTTTTTCGCTTCCCTTGATCAGATAGGCGTTGTAGCTGGTTCCGTCGGGCAGGGGGATGAGTGAATCGAAGAGCCGGCGGTCCCAGTCGATAACGCCGAGTTTCCATACGTTTGTCGCTAATTGAGGAAAGTTCATGGTAGTGTCCTTATCGTTGATAATGGTGGTCATTCCGAAATTTTGATCGCTTCCACCGGGCAGTTCTGCGCGGCAAGCCTGCACGACTCCTTCAGTTCGGCCGGTACAATGCCGGGAATGGCGTCGGCGATATTGTCCTCGTTCATGGTGAATACCTCAGGACAGTCCGCTGCGCAGAGTCCACATCCGATACAGGCGGTTTTATCGACGGTTGCCTTCATATGAAGCCTCCAGGTGGAAGAGGGTACAGTGTTCATTCATTAAATTATTTGATCCGGCATCAAAAAGCAACCTGATATCAGAGGTTCTTTCTCGACCTGATCATCACCAGCACCATTTTAAACCGGCCATCGCCGCTGACGGCATGCGGATGACCGGCCGGCATGATGATCTGGCTTCCGGCCGGGACCCTGAACTCCCTGCCGTCAATGGTGATGATGCCACTGCTCTCCACGACTTCGATGAGCGCGTCGAACGGCGCCGTGTGTTCGTTCAGGCGCTGGTCTTTTGCAAACGCAAAAACCGTGACCGTGCCGGTTGGTGCGTCGATAATGGTCCTGCTCACCACGGATCCCTCCTGGTACTGGACAAGATCGGCGTAGGAAAAGACCTCCGCACGCAGAGGGGGGAATGACGGTTTGTTGTTTTCGGTGATCATACAACCTCCTGGAATCGAATACATTTTCCTGTCGAGGCGGTTCGCGAACCGCCGCTACGTCCCGTTTCATGGTTCGTATCGATATTCAATCCGCATTCATCAATCTACAATCCGCAATCATCACACCCACTCTTCCTTCAAAATCTCGCCCTTTATCACCACGGTCACGCATTTGACCGGCACCTTTCTCTTCGCCTCTGCCGCGGCCTGTTTTGCTATATGCAACAACCCGCCGCAGCACGGCACCTGCATGATCGCCACGGTCAGCGTGTTGATCTGCGCCTCGTCGATAAGCGCCCTGATCTTTTCGCCGTACACCTCCAGTCCGTCGTCGAGCTTTGGGCAGGCGATACCGAGCGTCTTCCCCTTGAGATAGTCGCCGTGAAACCCGCCGAGCGCAAATGCGGTACAGTCAGCAGCCAGCAGAAAGTCCGCCTTCTGGTAGTGCGGGGCGGAAGGGGAGATAAGGTGCATCTGGATAGGCCAGTGGGTCAGGGTTGAAGGCTGTTTTCCGACCGGCTGGTCCGGCGTTTTCGCTGCCGCGCCAAAGCTCATGGTGCGTGAACCGGAGCATCCGGTATGGAGCGCTGCATGCATAGGGGTCCCCTGTTCAACGGGGATGGGAAGATTGTTTTCCTTGAGATAAGCGACTGCCTGCTCGTAAAATTCCATCTGACCGTGGTCCTTGAGGTGCTTCAGATGAGCTTTTATGGTCGCCGCGCCCTGTTTGACGATATTCACCATCACTCTGCGTTCATCGTACTTTTCCGCTTCCCGTTCCTCGAGGGTGATTGCGCCCTCAGTACAGTGGCCGAGGCAGGCGCCAAGACCGTCGCACATAAGGTCGCTTACCAGCCTGGCCTTGCCCTCGATAAGCTGGATGGCGCCTTCGGGACAGTTAGGCATGCAAAGCCCGCAGCCCGTGCATTTCTCCTTGTCAATGGTGATGATGGTACGTTTCATTAAGGTCTCCTTGAAAAGGTATTCTTATCATTTGTTATAAATATCACTTACTATCGGGACGGATACATTGACGCAGGTCAAGAAAAGCGGATTTTTTGCGACCGAAAGGTCGATCGATCCTTCGAAAATGGATGCCTGTCCAAATCATTGCCTGCACCATGATTCGGCGGGAATGCGATAATCGTCCCGATTGCCCGGCGTGGTAAAAAATCTTTCTCCGGTCCATCAAGCAAAGGCTATATTATCAGATCGTTACGACAAAGCGAAAGGGGGCCCCAATGTTTTCACCAACAACCTACCGGAACAGGCGCGATGAGCTGAAGAAAAACCTCGGCACCGGACTGGTACTACTGCCAGGCAACAACGAAAGCGCGATGAACTATCCGGCCAATACCCACCCATTCAGGCAGGACAGCGCATTTCTCTACTACTTCGGCATCGACCTGCCGGGATTCTTCGGCGTCATCGATATCGACAACAACACCGAAACCCTGTTTGGCAACGACTTTTCCCTCGAAGACATTATCTGGGCAGGACCGCAGGAGTCGGTCGCGGAAAAAGCCGGCCATATCGGCGTCGAACGGTCCCTGCCTCTCGCCGACCTGCCCGGAATCGTTTCTAAGGCCACCGGTCAGGGCAGGGTCCGGTTTTTGCCCCAATACCGCGCTGAAAACCGGGAACTGATCGCGTCCCTGTGCGGATTCCCTGATTCCGGTGCAATCAATGACCGCACATCGGTCGACCTCATCAAAACGATCGCGCGGCAGCGGCAAACCAAATCAGGCGAAGAGATCGCGGAGATCGAATCCGCGCTGGCCATCAGCAGCGACATGTACGCTTTGGCCATGAAGATCACCCGGCCCGGCATTTACGAATACGAAGTAGCCGGCGCCATCGAGGGACTCCGTTCGGCAAAAGGAAGCTCCTGTCCGTTCCCGACCATCTGCACGGTGCACGGCGAAGTGCTGCACGGTCATTCGCACCACAACCGGATGAGAGACGGCGACCTGATGATCCTGGACTGCGGCGCGGATTCGCCTGAACATTATGCGAGCGATATTACGCGTACATTGCCGGTAAGCGGAAAGTTTAACCCGCTCCAGAAGGAGATCTACAATGCGGTCTTTACCGCCAACACTGCGGCAACCGCCATGATGAAACCCGGGGTCATGTTCCGTGACGTTCACCTGCACGCGGCGCGCGTCATTGCCGAGGCGATGAAAGGGCTCGGGTTCATGAAAGGCGACACCGGCGAAGCGGTAGCGGCCGGAGCGCACGCGCTATTTTTTCCGCACGGTCTCGGTCACCTGCTGGGACTTGACGTGCACGACATGGAAGGTTTTGGTGAAGACCTGGTGGGGTACGACGAAACCGTCAGGCGAAGCGAACAGTTCGGCCTTGCCTATCTCCGGTTCGCAAAAAAACTGGAACCCGGCATGGTCCTTACCGTGGAACCCGGCATTTATTTCATGCCGTCGCTTATCGGGCACTGGAAATCGCGTAATCATTGCGTTGAATTCATCGACTACGCGGCAATTGAAAAACACCTCGATTTCACCGGTATCCGCATCGAAGACGACGTGATGGTAACGGAAAAGGGGAGCAGGGTCCTGGGAAAACCGATTCCGAAGACGATTCCGGAAATTGAAAGTAACGAAAACTAATACGGCATTTTTCTTTAACCGGAGGGTTTAACACAATGAAACGTTTTCTTCTCTCTCTGATGATCGGCGGTACGTTTTGTTCCGTAATGGCGGCGGTGGACCATGAATTTTACAGCACCATCGCCACCGGGGCATGGTGGATGCGCTCGGAGCGATTTTACGCCGATACGGCGTTTAGCAATGATACCGCGAATGCAGGAAAGAAAATAAAGGACTCTCTTCCGATCAACAGCGTGAATTTCCTGCCGTACGGCACGCTCGGGTACAAGGTTTCCAAGGGACCGTTTCGAGGTTGTATAGAAATGGGGGTTGTGTACGGCGTTTATGATTTCGTTATTTCAGGTAATCCTACCTATCAGTATCTCGGCCAGAAAAAGACCTTTCTGGTCTATGCAAAGTCGTGGTATGCAACCTGGCTGGCAAATGACTATATGACCTTTCTTCTTGGTAGGGATTTTACGCCGGCAAACTTTTTTCCCAGCAACCAGGCGTTCTGGAAGGAAAACAGTTTTAACAATATCGGGTGTATGTATACCGGCAGGTCACCGATGTTCCAGTTGACCATGAGCAGCGGCGGCAAGGCCGTGGAAGGGAAAATCGCGCTTGTCCAGCCCGATACCACGTCGATCTGGATCCTTGGCCGGGAGTCGGCTATCAACAGCGAACAGAACCGCTACTTTACCGAGACCAACATGCCGAAATACGAAGGAAGCTTCGGCGTGACGCTCGATGCCGGTTCGCTGGCATTCAACGCCATGCTTGCCGGCGGTTACCAGGCCTTTACCAACGTTTTGATCACCGAAAACCCTGATCTTTCAGCCGCCAATTCAAAGCATCCCATCGAAAGCTGGGTGGGAGGGCTCGATCTCGGTGTCAGATTTTTCAACCGTTTGTCTCTTTCCTGCGACATGTTTTACGGTAAAAACGTGGCGGTGTATTCCGTGGCCGTTGGAAACTCATTTAACTGGTGGAAGATTTCGAACTTTCTGCTTCCCTACGGCCCGCAATTGACCTATAACCTTCCCGACGATCCGCCGGAAATAGTGGTCGTTCGGAACGGGTATATCGGCGAAATCGCACTTATCGTTAACGCCGCGCTTAAGGAGAACGTTTCACTTGAAGCCGGCGCCGGAACCATCGGCGGCAGGCACGACTACAGCGAATACATTAGCAAATGGAATCCCGCCTTTGCGTGGTATTTTCAGTCATCATTCGATGTGTTGGGCAGCCTTAAAATCGTTCCCGAAGTCGGCCAGTACATCTGGGGTCCGCATAAGGGTTTCGGCAGGACAACCTATGTCGGATTGAATACGAAGGTCGATTTCAACTGACGCGGGATTTCGCCCGGGATAGGGTGGTTGGATATGGTTCGGGCGATAGAATACGCGCGCGAAAAGGGGAGGAGCATTTTCCCGAGCTGCTCCTACGCGGTGACATTTTTCAGGCGGCATCCGGAATATAAGGATGTTTTGGCAGAGAGCGCGGATCTGGATAACGGCGGGAGCTGCAGGGTGGTATAAAAGCAGGGGCACAAGTGCCTCCACCCTCCCTACACGTGGTTCCGCAGCAAGAGTTCTGCCGGATGCGGATCGAGATAGAACTGCCTGGCCAGATAAGGTTCTTCGAAGTGACGCGTATAATGCAGCAATAGCACAATGGGTGCGATGAGCGGTATGAGTCCGTCGTGGTAGCGGCGGATCATCTCGTGCAGCTCCTGTTTTTCTGACGCGGAGAGCCGACGTTTGAAATAGCCGGCGCAGTGGTCGAGAACGTTGGTATGTTTTTTGACCGTTGATGATACCGCCATACCGTCGAGCAGCAGGCGCAGGTAGTCGTCGAACAGGCTTTTTTTGTCCCGCCCCTTTGCCGCTGCGACCACCCGGCCCAGCTCCCGGTAAAGTTTGATGCCGTGCGCCATGAGCAGGGGTTTGTGGCGGGTGTGAAAATCAATGAGTCCGCGCAGGGAGCCGTCCCGGTTCGCGAACTGTTTCCACCGTGCAAACGAAAATACACGCTCGATAAAGTTTTCGCGTATACCAGCATCATGCAGGCGTCCTTCGTCCTCCACCGGCAGCCGGGGAAACCGTGCCATGAACGCCCGGGCGAAAATACCCGGGCCTTTGCCCGCAACCGTGCCGCTCTCCCGGTAGATTTTCGCGTCGCGCATGGCGGAACTCGGGGAGCGCGACTTGAACACAAACCCGCAGAGGTCCTCGGTTTCGCAGCGGTCAAGCGCCGTTTTTGTCCAGGCGACCATGCGATCGGTCATGTCCCTGCCGGTCCGCACCGTGAGAAGCCGATGGGTATCGCGGTCACCGACCAGCCGCATGGCTTCGCGGGGGATGCCGAGGCCGCACTCGGTTTCGGGGCAGAGCGGGACAAAGGTCACGAAAGCGCCAAGCGTGTCGTGAAGGTAGTGGTCGAGTTTGTGCTGGCCGTCATACCTGACGTTATTGCCGAGCAGGCAGGAACTGATACCGAGTTTGATTGGAGGGAGGGACATGGAATGAGTCCTTTCTTTGTGTCACTCTGTCGCTCTATTGAAAGTAAAAATATACTGCGCGCCTCTTGGGTTTGTGGGCGACGGGATGCCGCGAAACCGTCGGAGTATCTGTTGCCGTGTCAGCCAAACCTTGTTGTTCAAAGAAGACCCGGTGTCATACCGAATTTTATCGGAAGAAGAGATACGTCGGGAGAGGTTTTTAGTGTTGACCAGGAAGTTACGTTATTTTGTAATATTTTTATACTAATTCTAAGACGAAAAAAGCATGTGAAAAAGTTGAATGGTAATAATTTTCTTTAAGCGATTGTTTTTATTTATTTTAAGTCGTAATATTCATGTAAAGCCTCAATTCAATTTAATTAGTAATATTTTTTGCTGTTGATCTTCTGGTCAACGAAATATGAAAATAAATGTATAAACTAAGTGCTATCTTACAAATCTACCTTATATTAAATCTGAGGAGAAAAAAATGTCAATGTGACTTTCCTCCTAACCCAGCGTAGCTGAATAAGAGTCTGATTTAAGCAAAAAGCATAGATTTTCTTCACACAGACTCTAAAGGGAGTTGCTGATGAGTAAGCGCCCAGCCGCCTGTCTTGCCGTTTTAATCGGTTTAGCAGCCAATGCCCGGACCATTAACCTGCAGGGTGTGGTTTCAAATACCGCAGGTCAACCGATCAACGGGGCAATTGTCACCATTGTGCGCCAGGGGATGAGTGATACGACCGGAACCGATGGCAAATACTCACTTGCAAGGACAGTTGCCGTACAATTGCCGGCACTGGTGCCGAAAACCGAAGAAATTTCGATTTCCAACGGTGCATTGCAGCTTACGTTGAACAATTCCTCACCGGTGAAGGTTGAAATTTTTGATGTAAAAGGCAAGCTGTTGAAAAATGAGGTATTGAAGAGCGCCGCGGCCGGTGCATACCGTTTTGATATCGCCAAATACAGTAAGACCGCGAACCTCCTTGTCATTAAAGCCGCAATCAGCAAACGAGAGCTATCGTTCCCATATGTGACGCTCGACAACGGTAAATCCGCAGTGAATTGGTCCGGTACCCGCGCCGGTACGGTTAGCGGCGGACTGGCGCAAATGGCTCCGGTTCTTGATACGCTCAAAGTCACCGCCGCCGGGTTCCAGATAAAAGCCATGGCCATCAGCTCCTATAATAACCAACAGCAGAATATTACTCTCGACACCATGAGGGGTAACCCTCCGGGGCCAAGCGCCGGTTGCGGCAAAGCGCTTACCGATCTTAAAAGTGGTACCTATTCGATTACCAGCGCGGGTTTGAGCAGGCGATATGTCATCGACATTCCAGCCAACTACGACCCGAATGAACCCTACCGATTGATTTTTGGCATGCATTATATGTGCGGCAGCATGGAGGCAATTCGCGACGGAAAATTTTACGAACTAAAAACTCATGCCACCACCTCCACTACACCATGCATCTTCGTTGCTCCGAGCGCATACGCCGCTGATTACAGCAAGGTTGCAGCCGACGGTATCGTCTGGAGCCAGGGAGAGAAGGATCATATCTTCTTCGATGACATGCTCAAACTGTTCAAAGAGAAGCTTTGTGTCGACACCACGCGGGTCTTCAGTTGCGGTTTCAGTTTTGGAGCAATGTTCTCCTATTCACTCTCGCTGAATCATCAAAAACAGTTGCGCGCGGTTGCCTGTTGGGCTCCCGCCAACTGGAATATCTGGCTCCCGACCAACACTCGTGAGCCCATCGCGTATTACCAGACAACCGGCACAAGTGACCCTACTTGTAAATGGATCAACAACGATGCGCGAAAAGAAGGTGGGAAATATTGCCTTTTGAACCACCTTGAGAACAACGGGTGTACCGTACCGTCGAACATACCATTGGCAACCGGCACTACTCATGTTTCCACTGAGTTCAAAGGGTGTAAGAGTGGATATCCCGTGAAATTCGGTTCATTTGTAGGAGCGCATACCGACCAGAACAAGGATCCCGGAAGCACTGTCAACTGGCTCCACAAAGAGGCCTGGGATTTTTTCATGCAGTTTTAAAAATGATCACGGTTTTGGACATAGCAATCACACCGGGAGGAGGAAGGGTTATGATACGGAAGCTCGGCACAGGTATTGGAACCACGCTGGTCCTCATGGCGGTGCTGTGTTTTTCGTCCGGAGCGTCGGCGGCGAAACGTACCGAGCCCTATATGCTCGGGGTGGACATTTCGTTTGTGGGAACGCAACCGGCGCAAACACGGGTAAACCTGCTCAACCTCCTGAAAGAGCATGGCATCAACGCGGTCCGTCTGCGGACCTTCGTCGATCCTAAGGCCGCGGACGGATACGACAAAACATCGGGCGCGTGCGACCTCGCCCACACGATCGCCTTCGGGAAGCAGGTCAAAGCGGCCGGCATGAGTTTTCTCGTTGATTTTCACTATAGCGACAACTGGGCCGATCCGGGCAAGCAGTGCGTTCCGATAATCTGGCAGAAATACACGACCATCGCACAGCTTGCCCAGGCCGTTCATGACTACACCAAGGATGCCATAACGCAGCTCATCGCGGGTGGCGCTCGCCCCGATATGGTGCAGATAGGCAACGAAACGACACCGGGTATGCTAATCCATCGTTGTGACTCCAAGGGAGAACCGACAGGCACCAATCCGGTCAACGGAAGCACGTCGAACTGGGCGAATCTCGGTGCCCTTCTGAAGGCCGGGGTCGATGCGGTAAAGGAAGTCGATCCGAAAATCATGACCTCTTTCCACATTGCCAAGGGTGGCGACCATACGGATGGAAAGGCGGCGCTCTCAACCAGCGTCACATGGTTGACTAACGCGCTGAAGTATACGACGATCGATGCCTTCGGTGAGTCCTGTTACGCGACCTACCAGGGGGATAAGACCAGCGCGACCAAGACGAAAATGATATGGCAGACCGTGCAGGAAGGCCTTGTCGCCAAATTCCCGAATATCAAAATCTTCGCCGCGGAGATCGGAGGCTTTATTCGCGAGATCAACGATGTCAATTTCAACCTGCCGAATCAGGCTGGCATCGGTACGTTCTTCTGGGAAGCGACCATGTCTAGCAGTTCCTGGAACACGGGTGCCCTCGTGACTCAATCCGGCAGTACCTACGTGCCGACGTCGCAGCTCGCCCTCTACGATCAGATGTACAAGGACTACGGGCTGGCAGGGCTCACGAATACAAATTTTGCAGCAGGTCCGGCGCGGCCGGAATTGTTGGGCGGGTATGCGATCAACAACCTTTCGGCCTGGCTCAATGGCGTCGAACCGTTGCGGTACACCGCTCCGGCGAAGTCCAGTGTAGAGATAAAGCTCTACAATAGCGCGGGACGGCTGATGGGACAACTGCACACCGAAGGAATGAAGGGGGTAAATTCCGTTAACAGCGCAACAATGCAGCGTACATTGCCGCCCGGTTATTATATCGTATCGCTTGTAGTGCATCGGACAGTTCAAGCGACGCAGGGGATTGTTAAACAGGAATAACTGTTGAATCTGGGAAAAAGAAATGTGCCTTTCGACATGATTGTCCTCCCGAAGGAGTCCGTCATCGGCTCACGGCGATACCATCGGGGATTGCACCTGAAACTGCATGTAGCTCAACGAAAAAGAGGAGAGAACGATGTCTAAAAAAAATAAGATATTGAGGATGATCATGATTTTTCCGTTTATTGTATTCCCGGTGACGATCCATTCACAGACTGCTGTGGTTGTCGACCCCTCGATCAAATACCAGAAATTTGAAGGGTGGGGAACCAGTTTGTGCTGGTGGGCGGTTCAGGCGGGAAAATGGAGCGAAGCAAACAGGGCCAGACTTATCGGGGCGATTGTCGATCCCGACACAGGACTTGGATACACCATTTTCAGGTATAATATTGGAGGCGGCGATAATAAACCAGGCCATTCAAATGCGCATCTGAATAAATCCGGTAACTCTACCATTGTGCCTGGATATAAGCCGACGGAAAGCGGTCCCTATGATTGGAATGCCGACCCCGGTCAACGCGCCATACTGCTTGGAATACATGCCCGTGTAAAAGAACCTATTTATGAAGCTTTCTCCAATTCTCCTCCCTGGTGGATGACGAAAAGCGGCTGTACTGCCGGAAATACCGATGGTTCAGAAAATCTCAAAGACGATTATTATGATGATTTCGCAGAATATCTTACGGAAGTAGTTAAACATTTCAAAGATACCTGGAATATCACATTCAGGACAATTGAACCTTTTAATGAACCGAGTTCCAACTGGTGGAAAGCCGGCGCTACTCAGGAAGGGTGCAAATTTTCTACCAGTTATCAATCAAAAATGATCGTTGAATTAGGAAAATCCATCGCTGCAAAAGGGCTTTCTTCCACGACAACGGTAAGCGCATCAGATGAAACATCAATCACAATGGGAGTTACCTCCGCCAACGCCTATACTCAATCGGCTCTTTCCTATTTATCCCAGCTTAACGTACACAGCTATTCGGGAGGTAATGACAGGGCAAAATTTGCCCAGAAAGTGTCCTCGCTCAACAAAAGGCTCTGGCAATCGGAAGCCGGACCGCTGGGCGGAACCGGGGGCCAGAACATAGCACTATTTATGGCCGATGTGATAATCAGGGACCTCCGCGATATGAAATCTGAAGCGTGGCTTGACTGGCAGGTGTGCGACATGAGCGGTGGTGACTGGTGCACTATCAAAAACAACCTGACGGCGCAAACCTTTTCCTATAATGTGCGATATTACATGCATGCTGCGTTCAGCAGATTTATTAAACCGGGGTCACAGATTATTTCCAGCAACAATGCGAATACTATTGCCGCTCTTGTTCCAAACGGTAATCTTGTAATAGTGACGAGAAACGGTACAACAACAAGCAGCAACTATGTGTTTGATTTATCAAAATGTTCCCCGATCGGCGCCTCGGCTAAAGTATATCTCTTCTCGCTTCCGGGAAGCCTTACCACCCGGCCGGATGTCCAGATCTCAAATAAACAGTTGAATATCGCCTCTCCGGCGCAATCGGTTGTTACCTGTGTTATCCCCGGCGCAACAACTCCAATCATCATTTCAACCATGCGGAAAGCACAAGAATCAAAGGGCCCCTCTTTCCACCTCACAGCAGAAAACCTGCTTTGTATTCAGGCAACCGCATCGAAAAGGCTGATGGTAACTATTTTTGCTCTCGATGGTAAAAAGGTGCTTTACAAAAAAATCAATATCTCCGAAACGGGAAAAGCCGATCTGGCTCTCAACAGGCTCAAAACCGGAATTTATATGGTAAAGCTTGAAGATAATGGATTGATAAAAAGCGGATATGTGAATTTACGATAATGGTTGCAGCCGTAACCCGTGAAGTTCGGAGAATAAATATCCTGAAATAAAAATGGGAAAAGCGCCATGCTCAACACGTTCTACAACTGCCGCGAATCCGGTGATAGGTTCGCGGTTAAAATAGTGCGGGATAAAGTTGTTTTCGAGAGCAAATCAGCAGCCAACCAAAAAAGGAGAGAAGCCATGCAAAGAAGTATATCCAGAACGGTAATCCTATTTGCGGGATTATGCCTGATTCCGTGCCTCGTTTATTCCACCGATAACGCGAATCTTCCCGTACCGCCGGCGGGTTATGACGCGCTGAAGGACGTGCCGCACGGAGAGTTGAAAAAAAACATCAGCTACCAGACCCGGAATTACGGTAGCCAGGTTTATTCGATTCACCTTCCGCCAGGCTATTCGACCGCAAAGAAATATCCGGTTCTTTACCTGCATCACGGACTCACCGATGACCAGACTACCTGGACCAACCAGACCAAGGGGCGAGCGCACAACATCATGGACAACTTGTATGCGCAAAATAAGGCAACCCCCCTGATCCTCGTCATGCCCGACGGCGCCATGGGCGATCAAGGTGATTTCAACGCCTACGCGAAATTCGAAGAGGTGCTGCTTATGGACCTGATCCCGCATATCGAGGCGACGTATTCGGTCTCGACCGACCCGCTCCAGCGCGCAATCGGCGGTTTGTCCATGGGCGGGGGGCAGTCCTTGAATTTCGGGTTCAAGAATTATACGGTGTTCTCCTGGATTGGCGCTTTTTCCTCGGCTCCGAACACCATTGCGGCCGGCACTACCATCAAGGATCCAGCCGACGTTAATAAGCACGTAAAGTTCACCTTTCTTTCCTGCGGAACGAACGACGGCCTGTTATCCAATACCAAAAACTACCACGCCTTCCTGGATCAAAATAACATCGGACCTCATATGTACCAACTTGAACAGGGTGAGGCCCATAGCTGGACCGCTTTTAACCGCAGCCTGTACAATTACGTCCAGCGCATATTCACCGTCACCAGCGAAGTGTCGAGTCCATGTGCGTTGAAGGTCAAGTATGAGAATACACAGGCCAAGCCGATGTTTCAATCCGGATGGTTCCTGGTCCAGGGAACCGATCTCGCCGTGTTTTTCACCCTGGATGGAAGAAAGATGCCGCGCCGAGACTTGTTCCGTAAGATGAGCGGCCGTTAAAACCCCTTCGGCAGATAGGCTCGAGTCGCATGGGGAAAGGATGGAAATCCTTCCTGCGTTGCGTTTGATGGTAACCCAGCGGCGAACGGTGTACTGTCAGAACCATAGGTCTGAGTGATAAGCGGATGCCGGTAATGCCGACATGCGGCTGGATGGATGGTTCAGAGGGCTCAGTGAGGAAACGTAAATGACCAGGTCTCTTTTGTTACAGGCTCATCGTGTGCCGTTAAAGACGGAACGTATCTTTATTTTTGCGCCGGCAGAGCTACAAAGTGTTGACCAGAAAATTACAATATTTTTTTGTACACAATACCAATCATGATGCTAAAAGAGTGAAATGGATGACCATAAAAGTAAAAAAATAAATTATAAGTATATGTTAAATATGGTTTTAATATGGTTAAGGCATGTTCATTTTTAAGGCCATATAAATTATAAAAAATTATTACTGTTGATCTTATGGTCAACGAAATTTGGAAAGAAACCAATAAATTCAGTGCTCACTTTCAAATTTTCGTTATATTAGTTCTAAGAGGAAAATATAGTCAATATAACTTTCCCAGCTTGGCGGGATAGGAGTCTGCAGCTTACTAAATCTACGCAAAAAGCGTAAATTTTCTTATACAGACTCTGAAGGGAGTTACTGATGAATACACGCACAGCCGCCTGACTTGCCGTTGTTATTTAAACGTTAAACCAAGGAGAACTGATATGTGCGGAAAATCAAGTATCAAACTGACATTGACTTCTATGCTGGTGCTATTTGCGCTACATGAATCGGTATTCAGTCAGATGATCCAGAACGATGTCTTCTGGAAAGATACGGACGGCAATCCGATGTACGTACAGCGTGGCGGAACGCTCAAGTTGGGAGATACCTGGTATATGTACGGATCCATATACGGTAGCGCGACAACTTACTATAACACATGGACGGGGAGCAACGCCCGCACACCTTCGGGATCGGCTTCATGCTACACGTCAAAAGACCTTGTTAATTGGAAATTTGAAGGTGCGGTATTCCGTTACGGCGGCTGGTTTTGCGGCCCCAATGTTGCCTACAACAAAAACACGAAAAAATACGTGCTTATCGCGCAGGCGAACAACAGTGTTGTATTCGCCACCAGCGATTCTCCGACCGGTCCATTTACGCAGCACCATGTTGAGACTCCGTCTCCCTTGGTCAACAACGGTACCGGTGATGCAACCACTTTCATTGATGATGACGGAACGCCCTATATCATCGCTTCAAGCATGAGCGGACGCAGTCATGTGTACGTGATTCCAATTCGTAGTTCCGATTATTTGGCCTGTGAACGGACGGTCGAGATATTCAGTGGTGCCGGTCGGGAAGGCAACTGCATGTTCAATTATAAGGGTAGATATTACGCATGTTCCGGCGATCTGCATGGATGGAATACCTCTCATTGCTATTACATATCATCCGACAATATCGTGGGAAAGTATAATAAAGAAGCCATAATGATCAACACTGATCTTGATTACGCCCATGTTACTCAAAGCGGCTTTTTCATAACGGTTAACGGTACGGTAGATACCACCGTTATCTACTGTGGTGATCGCTGGTGTAACAATACCGGCAACGGTATAGGGTACAACCAGTGGTGCCCGGTTACCATCGAGGGTACGACATGCACATTTCATTCATTGTCTCAGTGGTCAATAGACGCCGTTAAGGGTACATGGAAAGTCGGGCCGAGGAACAACTACATTTTGAACCCCTGTTTTGAAGCCGACCGGATTACGGTAAGCTCTGTAATAGGATGGGAAGGCAATGACCGGAATGCTAATGGATCTTATCGTGCGGGCGATTTCTGCCTGAGCCTGGGTTCGGGCGCGAAGGCGACCCAAAGAATACCCGAAAACTCGACCATAGCCAGTATTCCCGACGGTACCTATGAATTGAAAGCCTGGGTTCAGGGTAATGGCCAGATTGCCATATCCGATTTCGGCGGCTCTGAAATGGTGAAATCCTCCAATGCGAGCAATTGGACGGAGGTAAGCATACCAAATATTAAAATATCAAGCGGGAAGGCCGTTGTGAGCGCGTCCAATGCGGGAGGCGGCACGTGTATGATGGACGAATTTTCCCTGATTTGTACCGATCCGGTTTCAGTGCGATCAGATACAAAACCGGCCCGCCGAATACAATTTAATCCGGCAACCCGTTCTGTTTTTATTTCCAGGCCGAATACAAATATGACCTTTGACCTCTTTTCCATCGACGGCCGTATGCTGTTTAGCAGAAACATTACAAGTTCTTCCACTGCGGCCTCGATCCAATTGCCGGAGAAGAATCTGCCAAATGGGTACTATTTTTTGAAAGTAACGACAGGCAGGTCTTCCGAGGTCCATAGAATCGGTTTTATCAGATGAGTGATGGAAGGGTTCAATTATGCACCGGCGTAGGGCAATTCTTTTTTTGCTCTCATCGAATTATCACACGGCTCTGCCGTGTTCCTGATGCCGCCGTCCCTGGTGATGGCGTTTTACTGCGAGGTATGCCATGTGGGAGAAAATCGGAGTAACATATTCCGCTGGAACCGCAGCGGTGCTGCTCTGTCTGGTTTCAATGGTTTTCTCGCAGGCAAGCAACAGGGTGAAGATGAATTTCAACCTTGGCTGGAAATACTATCGAGGTGAAGCGGCCGGCGCGGAAGCAAACTCGTTCGGAGACGGGTCATGGACCAACGTTGTTCTACCCCACAGCATCGATTGGGTCACCCCTGATAATGATGCCGCCTATCAGGGCGTTGCGTGGTACCGGAAGCACTTCTCGCTTGGCAGCGGTTATCAAGAGCGTAAAGTGTTCGTCGAATTCGAGGGAGTGACGCAGCGGGCACAGGTATGGGTGAATGGTGTGTCGAAGGGATCGTACGAAGGCGGCTACATGGGCTTTGTATTCGATATTACCGGGCAGGTATCTTTTACGGGAGAAAACGTCATTGCGGTCAAGATCGACACCCGTCCCAACGCGGGCTGGGCGCCGGGAAAGTTAGATGTAGATTTCAGGCAATATGGCGGATTGTATCGCGACGCGTGGTTGCACATCACTGATAAGCTGCACGTCACCCACGAGCTCTTTGCCAACACCGTGGCGGGCGGGGGCGTGTTCGTTACCTATCCGTCGGTGAGCCAGTCATCCGCGGCGGTCAACGTGAAAACACAGGTGATTAACGAAGACGGCGTGACAGCTAACTGCACGATCGTTTCGGACATCATTGATGTGACCGGCGCGGTAGCCGGTACCGCAACGGCGACAGCCTTGATAGCGGCTTTAGCGTCGAACACCTTCAGCAAGTCGATAACCATTCCGAATCCAAAGCTCTGGAGCCATCTTGCACCGAATTGTTATACGCTGCGCACCACGGTGAAAAACGGGGCCGCGACGGTCGATCTCCTCACGACGCGCATCGGCATAAGGCGTATCGGGTGGACGCGCTCAAACGGGATACAGCTCAACGGCGCCAACTATAAGCTGCGCGGCACGAACGAGCATCAGGATATTTACGGTCTCGGCTATGCCATCCCAAACCGGGCACTATTCTACGAAGTCAAAATGATCAAGGAAGC
>JAFGOU010000112.1 GCA_016926315.1 Chitinispirillaceae bacterium | reverse complement strand
GTTTCTCCGCGGCAGGGAGCCGTAATAGGTGCCCACAACGCTGCTGTACGTCACCTCGCCGGCCACGTTTCCGGACGCTTCGCCGAGGTGCCAGACCGCCCGGTAGCCGTCACCGGTATCAAAGACCGCGCTGCCGTTCGACTGGTCTTCCGCGTTCGGATTTCCCCAGCACATGAGGATGTACTGGCTGCTGCTGTTACCGTACACCGTATCCACCCTTACCCATACCGCGGCCGTACCGCTTGCCGAATCCCATGTGTCAATATCATATTCGAGCGGTTCATGGTTCGGCTTCGCGAAACGGACGTCGTGCCCGTACCGCCGTGCCTGCGTGAAATCGAAGTTCGCGTTGTTTAATCTGACGAGGACCGGAAAATGACGGACATCGCCGGAGACGTCCGCTCCCGACGCGGTGGTATTAAGGATGAGCTGTCTTGAGTGCCGCCAGGAGTAATAATCGGCGACCGTCGTGACGTTGCCTGAGGAAACAGACACTTCCGCGCCGACGAGATGGTTCTTGTCCGGATTCAGCAGATTTACATACCGTATCTCCGGAATGGTACCCGCCGGCACCGAATCGAAAACGGCGACTCCGTTCCGTATGAAAGCAAACATCGTTGAGCCCGGGATATAAACATACCCCGAATCGGCATACGTGACATCGGGGAAAAGAATCCTGATCGAACCCGCCTGCCATATCATATCGAGCGGCACGACCAGCGTATCGTTCATCCTGAGCGTATCAATGGCGACGAGCTGTCTGTTTCCCGTAAGGAGGTGTTCCGCCTCAAGATTATAGCCGCCTGCCGCAGGAGCAATGACCAGGTATTCGCCCGACGTGTCCGCCGTATCAACGGAAGCCGCCGAAAGGCCTTTGTCAGTAAATGGATTGTACTGTTCCGGAACAAGTGACACTCTGGTGAACGAAGCCGGCGCGCCGCAGAAACCGACCGCCCTGCCGGTGACGACAGGGTTGGACACGTCGGTGCCGCCTCCGGCAAGGCTGTTCTGCATGGTGCACCGGACGCCGAACAGCAGCGCGAGGGACACCAGGTATGCCGGGATTGTCCTGTTCATGATACCTTTTTCACCAGCGGGAACAGGTTCACATTGAGCTGGCAGACCCTGTCGGCGGCGCTGTCGGACGCGGCAAGCTCCAGCAGTTCGTACCGCATCGTCTCGATCCGCTTCAATGCCGCTTCGTAGCTATTCTCGGACAGCGAAAGCGTCGTGTTCGTGACGCTCCGCTGTTCCCTGGGAAGCTCCAGCAGCGCCTTGCCCGCCATTTCCAGCATCCGCAGATGGTACTTCTTTGCGATCAGGACCAGTTCGTCGTTGCGCGGGATATTTACCGTGCTGATCGTCTTGGCCACCTTGGCAAGTTTTCCCTGTTTGTCCTTTGTCAGAAACCCGCTCGCCAGCAGGAAATCAATGGATTTCTGCACGTCATCGGGGTTCACGCGGAAAAAGAAACCCGCGGCGATCTTCTCGGGTTTCCCGTTGAACGACGGAATTTCGACCGCCTCCCTTACTACGGCATGCAGCCAGTTCCTCAGATAATCATACTCCCTGGGCAGCAGCAGGTCGGGCTTGTTGCGTTTCCGGAAACCGTCGATTTTTTTCAGGTACAGCTCCTTGGTCCTCAGGTCCTTTGCCTGGCTGAAAAAAACGATGTATTCAAAATACTCCGCCTCCTTCTTTTTCAGCCTGAGCGCCCTGGCAAAACCGGCCGCGCTCTCGCGGGTCAGGTTTTTCTCCCCTTCAATGACCATACGCACGAAACTCGCGGACGAAAGGCCGGCGCCATCGGCGATCAGCTTGTAGGAAAAATTCCTGATATTTTTTTTGCGGTCAAGGTAGTAATCGCGCAGGAATTTGCGGTAATCGGTGTATTCGACGATCGACTGATTTGGATTCATAATTTCGTCAGCCTTTGTTGTGCAAGTTACGGTTACCCTTCCCTCCCTAGGAAACCGTCTCTCTGCCGACGATATCCCTTCCTCAGCCAATAATATAATACAAACATTATGCATTATGCTCTATATTTTTTCCATATATATCGAAAAACATTATATCATATTGATATTCATATTATTCCAGTACTCTGAAATAAAACACAATAAAGAGCCCGTTTTGCCTTTAGAAAACGGGTCGCCTGTTATGCCGGCGTTTCTAATCGGGAGTTGCAGGGGCACATGCCGATTTATCTGTTCTGACGCGCCGCTTCAACCCTAAGTTCCTCTCCCCCGGGCATCGGTTCTCCGAGATGGAGCAGCATGACTTCTGCGTCCCGCGCCTGCAAGCTTTGCGGCGCGTTTTTCAGTATCCACCGGTAATTAATCTCCGCCATATCATTCCTTCCAAGCTCCCGGTCATAAAGCAGCGCAATTTTAAACATGGTTTCGCTCCGTTTTTCCGTCTCGTCCGCGTGCAGCAGGTATCCGCGGTAAAGCCGTATCGCTTCCGGAACGCTCTCCCGCTTTTCCGACAGCAGCGCGGCCTGTTCGAGGACAGCCTCCTTGCCCTCCTCGGAAAAGCCGTAATTTGACGCGAGAATGCTGTAATAATTCAATGCTTCAATGCCGCTGCCGGCGTCACGGAGCGAGTCCGCTCTTCTCCGCAGTGCGGCAGGGTCTCCGCCGATGACGTCCTTCCAGCCTTCCTGCAGCAGCTTCACCCCTGCCGCATGGCAGGCAGGATAGACAAGGCTGTCGAATCTCGCCATCATCTTCTGTATAATCGAACGGCCGAAGTGGCTTCGCAGGACGTTTGAATCATGAACGGCAACAGGGACGGTACCGGTCTCATCAAAATAGGAAAGGAGGGTCATCGCGGTATCAAGCGACAGATCTCTTTTTATCACCGGCAAAAAGACGTCGTTTACATAACGCTGGGCGCATTCGACCTTCCATGCCATCCTGAGGGTTCTTTTAACCTTACGTCGCGATGCATAGCCCGTGGAAGCGGCCTTTTCGCTGAATAGTTTCCATCGAACAAGGGACTGGTAAAACGGAACCGGGTCCTTGTCGTACTCCGTCAGTTCGGACGGGGCAAGTATTTTTAGCGCCGCGCGAAGGTCACGGTCGCTGAAAATGCCCGTTTTTCTGCTGATTTCCTTCAGGTCTCCGTGAAGCGTATCGCCGTATTCCTGTTTATAGTATTTTCTCGTGAAATACTCAGGATATGCATCGGTGATGAAATACCTGAAATTACCCGGTTGTGAATAGTCAACTCCTCCTGCGTGCCGATAGTTGACCTGAAACATCTTTCGAGCGACGGCAAAAGATATTGAGTCAAAGGGCGGAACCGTGCCGTCTTCTACCGCGAACGCATCGCGATATTTGCGATAAAAATCCCTTAGTTCCTCATCCGAATAACCGCAGTTCTTCTGCAGGATATCGGTTTCAAACATGCGCGAGAGATAGAATCTCCTTTTCCACCGCCACTCCCTTCCGAACTGCGCGGCAGCCGCCGCGGGATTCCGGCATGCTTTCCGGTAAATCGTTTCCGTATATACAAGTCCTTTGAGTTCGTCCATGGTCAGGAGCCCTGCGGTGTCGGGCACCGCCGTTGCCAGAAGGGCAACGGCGCGGAACGTTTCCACATCCTGCCGTGTGATGCGAGCGGAACCGACCACTGCGACGACGTCTTCTGCGGGTACCCGGCCGCCGCACAATGCCAGCAGCGCCGCTCCTACCGCTATGGCGCTTCGCCGAAGCATTTTCTTAACCATGACTTTCCTTTACGTTCGTGTTCCGGCTTTATGATAAAATAAAAAAGGGTGAATCGTCAACGAATCACCCCTTATGTGCTTTATGAACTGCCGTCGGTCTAAAAGGTAAATGGAACGCGCTTCTCGCCTGCGCTGCTCTTGACCTCAAGCATGTAGCTTCCCGACGCAAGCGCTCCGGCGTTCAGGTTCACCGCGAGCCTCTTCGGTGAGAACGTGCTGTTGAACGCATTGGCGATCTCCCTGCCGGCAAGGTTGAAGATCCTGACCTTTGAAACCGCTGCGCCTTCGGGGACATCAATCACGAACATGTTCCTGCCCGCCCTGCGGCATGCGAGCCCTGAAGCTTTTGCCTGGGCCATATCCGGTGCAGTCTCCGTCACATATCCGAACTGCAGCCAGTTCACGTTATAAGTATTGGCGGTCGGCGAGGTGAATGAAAGATAAAGATTGCGCCTGTTGAGCGGGGCGGTCGCCGTGGCACCGGAGAGCGTCAGGGTCTGCGTGGCATAAGTCGTAAGACTGCCGGTGCTTGAAATGGACGATGAAGTTCCTATGATCGGGCCCGATGTGCCGTCCACGCGCGCGGTGATAGTCCCGCCGGTGCTCGTACTCGCCACGCGGACAATCAGCCTGTTCGGTATGTTTGTTGAGGAGCCGAAATCGACGCTGTCGTACCGTACCACGTCGCCGCTTGAGATGCTGGTCAGATACCAGCTCGCCCTTGCCTCGGTCGTGGAAGCGTTGTATGCCCAGGCGGCCGAAGAGCAGTTGGTGAGCACCCCACGGTCTATCTGAAGCGAATCGTTGTAGGCGCTCGGCACGCCCACACCCCTGTTGGTCTTGGAGATGGTGGCCGTGTTGATAAGGTTTCCAGTCGTATACGTCAGGTATTCTATCCCGGAACACCGCTCGCTGCCGAAGATTTGTCCTCCAAACGTCACGTTGTGCCAGAAAATGTAGGTCTGGCGTTGGTATTCGCAGGCACCCGAATGAATAGTGAACTCCGACGGGCTGTTGTTCTGGCTGAAGATCTGACCACGGTAGGTCCAGGGACCATTATAACTCGTTGCTGTGGAGTAAGCAATTATCTCATTGCCGCTACCCGGCACCTGAGCGAAGACCAGATAATACATCGAGCCTCGCTTCCAGATCCAGGAACCCTCACGATATCCTGAGGGGACACCGGAACCTGGGTACTGTATGCAGTTATTGATATCTCCGGTAATCCTCGTCGCGCTGTCATCCATGCGCACAAATCCCAGGTCGCTGCCGTTCTGATGGCGGTATGACATCCATACGGTGGAGTCATCGGGGTCAATAAAAACAAACGGGTCAATCACATTTCTCACCGAACCGGGAAGAACAGGCCCGGCGGTATACTGCCCGTACGCATTGTCCCCGACGGGATGGGAACTGGTTGCCATGAAATTATAGAAATAACCGTCAGTATGCGTCGCCGGGACGGTCAAACGGTAGCGATTCTTCAGGTACACGACGCTGGGGGCCCATAACTTG
The DNA here is from genome assembly GCA_016926315.1 of Chitinispirillaceae bacterium. The sequence goes on along the minus strand of JAFGOU010000112.1, from coordinate 4,327 downwards.
TGAACGTTATGGTTTGCCCATGGCACCCGGTCTTCGTCCAGAGACACTCCCTCATGCTTCCAGTGATACATATCGGTGGAAGAGTAACAGGCGACCGTATCAATGGGATACGTACCGGAAAGGCCTACGATGTCCTGCGTGCAGTAGAAATATACCTTGGTCACGCCGCCATAGGTGAAAACCGACGGCGCCGGGTCCGACGTCGGATGCGGGACCGGCACCGAGGACCCGTTGATGAAACAGTTGTCCGCGAACACAGCCGCCGGTAACAGCGCGGCCGCCGTCAACGCCACCGTCTTGACAAACATATTCTTGAACATGGGCTCCCTCCCTTTTAAGAATTTTTTAGCCGTTAAAAACTGTATCCGAATTTCAGCATCCAGTACCACTGTTTATCTTTTATCAACGCCTCCTCCTGATCAATGTTTCTGACGACCGTTGTCGGAACCCGCATGTGGTCCCTCGCCGCCTGGACGGTGATATTCATATTGCCGAACAGCGACTTCTTAAGGTACACCGACCATTTCCACTGAGCCGCTCCGCTTCGATAGGTATCTTTGGAATAGGTGCCCAATCCGCTTGAAAGGGAATCACCTGAAGGATATCCGCCATTTACATTCGGGTCGTAAGGGACCGGCAGGGTCATCATGGATAGCTTCTGTGTAATAACCGGCACCCTGTTAGCATACTTTTTTCCGTAATACTCCGCTTCGACGGAAAAAACATCAAGTATCTTGAAGGCGGGCAGGTTCAGGCCTAACATTATCGGCATTTTTTCAATCAATTTATCATAGCCGAATTCATTGACCGGCATGCCCGCCCAGTTATAATCCGGATCAGGATTGGCGGGATAATTTTTCACCCCGAGGATGATCGCTTCGGAGTATAGCTTAAGGTCTTCCGGCCCGAAGATGCTTATTCCCTCCATCAGCGGTTTCGGGTCAAAAGTAAACCTGGCCATGATTTTTGTGCCGGCAAAGGTGTAAAACAGGGTATCGGTGTGCAGAGGATCATCTTTTGAAAAATAGTAGCTCGGTGCAGTCGGGGTCGATCCAGGCACGGCAACGGTAGTCAAATAATATTTCGGAGTCGTGTAGTCGTTATTTATGGAAAAATAACGGAACATCTGTACCGCCGCTCCGAAATTAAGCATCCTGTTTTGAAACGGCGTAAAATCAGTCAGGTAGGTCAAAGAAAAATCGTTCAACGGGTACAGGTAAAGTTCGGAAGTAAGGAATAATTCGTTATGCCAGCAGTTGAAAAGGTCATTAGTCACCCTTATTCCGCCGAGTTGTACACCCGCGCGGTCGAACCCGTCGGAGATAATATACCCCGGATAGCAGCCGGTCCTGAACAGATATTCTCCAAGGTTCCTTACCTCACGATTGTATTTGAAGGGGAAAAGCCCTGCATGTACGCTGCAGAGAGAATCCGTCGGATCAGGACTGCAGTTGACAATCATTTCCGCCCGTTCGATACCATAGACAATCGATGCGCTTCTTACGTCTCTGCCGGGATCCTGCAGCAGGCTGTCCGGATACGCGTTGTACAACAGCCATCCATTGGCTCCCATCACGCCCTGCACCCGGGGATTTAACCGGGCGCGAAAGCCAAAAGCCATCATGTAGTCCTGCAGCCATTGATGAGTAAGTTCATACCCTGTCGTTAAAAATTTATAATTGACCATCTGGCCGGACTGCATTGAGGCGGAACCGAAAAATTCCACCTGGTTCACCTGCCCTTCGGCGTAGCAGAAATTAACCGCTGTCATTACCGCACATGCGCCGCCCGCTTTGACCAACAGTTTCTTTGGGAAAAACATCACAACTTTTCTCCTTGATGATGAAGTTAAATGACGCCGGTTCCGCTTATCTACAATATAAGGGCTCTCATCGTTTGATGATAACTTTTTTTTAAGAATCAGCAACTTATTGTACACGGAATGTGTACATCGACCGTGTACATCAAGTACAAGTGAACAATTAAGAATCATATTTCCAGACAGTAGCCTGCGCCTCTTTAGCACACAGCATCGCGACAAAAACGAATATTTAAAGATGACCTTAATATAATCATGCCCTAAATATAATGCTCTAAAATAATTATTAATGTAAGCATTTCTTCTTCATCTCATTGATTATCAAAGCGGATTGGAACTCTAAAAAATACGTACACCCGTTTAACTTTTTTTACTGGCAACTATTTATTAATTTATTCGCCATGAACAGACACCTCTATACAGACCTGCTCTTTCACGCCTGCACCTCCTACCCCGGCCTCCCTGCCCTTCACATAAAACGCGGCGGCAGCTACACCACCTGGACATTTGCGGAATTCCACCGCGACCTCAACAGTCTTGCTTCGGTGCTTGTCAAAAACGGGCTCGGCAAAGGGCAGACTGCCGCGGTTATCGGCGAGAACTCGCCGGAGTGGGTGATCGCCTTCCACGCCATTCTGCTGACCGGCGCATGCGCGGTGCCTATAGATCCTAACATCCCCCCTGCCGAGATCGAATCGATCATCGCCGTCACCGGCGCCAGGGTCGCGTTCTGCTCTCCGCTGTACAACGATCTTTTCCGCTCGCTGCAGGCGAGGCATTCCTTTCTTAAGCATGTCGTAGTGCTTGACATACAAGATAACGGGAAGGAGCCGTCCGTATACCGTTTTATGCGTGACGGCGACCCCGGGCGGGAAGCGTTTCGGGGAAACTTCGCGCCCGACGATCCGATGGTGATCATTTTCACCTCAGGCACCACCGGAAGGGCAAAAGGCGCGGTGCTGAGCCAGAAGAACTACACGGCGGTGGCGAACCATGCCATTCAGCGCATGGGACTCGGCCCCGGCGACACCGTCCTTTCGGTGCTTCCTCTCCACCATGTTTTCGGTTTCGCGGCCGGAGCCGGAGGCCCTCTCTGCGGCGGCATGGGCGTGGTGTTCGTGCCGTACCTCAAGGCCCCCCTTATCGTTGAAGCTCTCCGTGACAAGGCGGTGACCATGCTGCCCGCCGTGCCGAAGATGATCTCGCTCTTCTACGAAAGCGTGATGCACAATGTAAAAAAAAAGGGGCCCGTTGTCACCACCCTGTTCTCACTCATGCTGGGACTGTCGGCGCTGGGGGGAAAAACTTTTGGCCAGGGCTTCAGGCGCTCGCTGTTCTCGTCTGTCCATAAAGGGTTCGGCGGCAAACTCAGGCTCATCATCTCCGGCGGCGCGGCGCTCGGCAGGAAATGCTGGAACGGTTTCAGGCTCATGGGGTTCAACATACTCGAAGGGTACGGACTTACCGAGACCTTCGGCCCCATCACCGTCTGTCCCGCCGGCGACGCTCGTCCCGGTTCGGTCGGCCCCGCGCTTCCGGAAAACGAGATCAGGATCGCTGACCCCGACCGCGACGGCATCGGCGAGGTGCTCCTGCGCGGGTCGTGCGTGTTTTTGGGCTATTACAAAAACGATGCGCTGACCAACGAGGTGTTCGACGGCGACGGCTGGTTCCATACCGGCGACCTGGGAAGGCTCGATGCAGACGGTTTTCTTTACATCATGGGAAGAAAAAAGGACGTCATCGTGCTCGATACGGGAAAAAACGTCTATCCTGAAGAACTCGAGGACAGTTATTCTCTTTCGCCCTGCATCGAGGAGATCGGGGTTTTCGGCGTCATGAAAGAGGGTGCGGAGATCGTTGCCGCCGTTATAGTTCCCTCGAAAGACATCAGGAGAAGGTGCACGGTCCGGCAGGCGGGAGACCTTCTGCGCCAGGAACTGGTCCGTATCGGAAGATCGCTTCCGGTGCACCGGCGCATCACCGATTTCGTCGTTGTCTACCAGCCCCTGCCGCGCACCACCTCCCGCAAGCTGAAAAAACCGGAATTGCTGAAGATCTACCAATCCATCAAAAGGAATACCGTCCCGGGAGACCGGCCGGCCCTCGAAGAACACCTTTCGGTCATGGAAATGGCCCTCATGGAAACTGACGAATACCGCGGCGTCATCGAAAGCTTGGGCCGTATCGCGCCGGCTCTTGACAGCAACGCCGTCAACCCCCGCACGCATTTTGAGATCGACCTCGGCCTCGATTCGCTCAACCGCATCGAGCTCCTGAGCTCCATCGAACGGGCGTTTACCATAGCAGTCCCGGAGGAAGTGTTCGATAAAATGGAGACCATAGCCGACCTTGTCTCTCTTGTCAAAGAGCAGAAACTCGAAGACAGACCGACGTCGGTTGAGCGCGTGCTTGACCTTAAAGAACGGATCCTGACCATGCCGCACGTGATTCCCTTCCCGGCACGCCGCTCCGGATTCCTGCGCGGCGCCGCGAGGTCACTTGCAT